>JAJDEA010000070.1 GCA_029260035.1 Phycisphaerae bacterium | reverse complement strand
CAATCATCGGCGGATATTGCAGCCGATCGGTAACATCCCGCCTGCTGAAGCCGAGGAGCGATATTACGCTATGCAGGACAAAGTCCCCATGGCAGCATAACTTAAACCAAACAGCCTCCGACAATCCCGGTGCGGTTCACTGAGAGCGGATAGCAACTCTTTTGTGAGGTTATCGATCCACTCACTTTCATTAGGCAACTGCAAAGCATCTGTCATACGCACGCGGGTGATAGATTCTCGTACAGCTCGAAGCTCGGCGGTCTCGAGCACTTCGGAGCCACTAGTTGGTGCAGCATTGAGGAGCTGTTCAATCTCGCCGGCGCGATGTGGAACAAAAATCGCCCCGGCTTGACGAAGAAGTGTCATCGCCTGGGTGAGTTGGTCCTTCGTGATTGCACCGTCTTCAGCCATCCCCGCGAGCACGTCGATCGTTGTAACGTTGGGAGTCACGTTCGTTGTTGGGTGCTTGTTAATAAAGCGATCATCAATAACCAATGCATCGACGTTCAGTACTTCTCCAATCATCGAAAAGCTTGGATGTGAATCATTTACATCGTTTTCTCGATCACTCAGCACCAAGCGTCCCAATGTCACTTTGCCCGTGGCTATGGAGTCTCGAATTGCCACTTGAATATCTTCCACCGTTCGGCGTGCTTCAGCGCCGAACTCATCGAGGTTTATGAGTTCATCAACACGGTCAACCTCTGATGAATTGATAAACACTTTAAAACCCGCCTGCGCCAATCGGTGAAGAAGCTTCAGGTGCTGGAAGTAAGCAATCGCCACATCATCAAGATAGAGTGTGGCACCTGGTTCAACCTTTGGATCATGAGGCCACGGCGTTTCATGTAGTTGAAGGAACGCGAGCGCGTTTGTGCGTTCCTCCTCTGTTAGATGGCCAGCGTTCTGGAGCGCGTTGACCACATCAATGGTCCCCGCAATGTGTTCCTCAAAGCCAGAAACATCCGCCATTACCTCAAGCAAACTTCCCGGTTGGAAGAAAGGATAGGGTCTCACGACAATTTTTTGTGAACCATCCTCGTCATCGAATGTCTGCGCTGCAAGTAGGCATCTTGCGATATTATCACCGACTTCTTGCTCTACAGTCGGCGGTGGTGTACTCCCTTCAAATTGATGCAAATGTCCTGCATCCAAGAGGCGTCTGACCTCTCTTGCTCTTCGAACTTGGCTTGGTTGATGAAACGCCAGCTTCGCTCGTTCCTCGAAAAGCCATGAGAGTGTCGTATGTGAGACGTAAACGCTTTCACACCAATCAAGCACCCCACCCAGCCGTCCAGTTAGGCTGAGAGAAAGAAGGCTTGTGATATCAAGTGCGAGGCGCTTGCCATCGATGCTCTGGATCTGTCGATTGCCGGCGAATGCAAAAATCAATCCACGCTTTCTCGGGTCTAACTCCCTTAGATTTTGAAGCGCGGGGCGAAGAAACAGATCCAGTAGGGAACGACGGGCCGCAGACGCGGCCACAAACATCGGAGCTTCTCCGCGAAGCAAGAGACCCCACGTGTGATCTACGCGTTCATTCCAGGCCGGTTGTTCCTCAATGATTTCGCGAATGTCCATTCGCTGGATCGGGCCGTTTTCGCCGGAAGTCTCAATCGCGGTTGCAAGCCAGTCGTGAATATCAGCATCTTCCTCCCAATCGGACGAGGATGCGATCCCGTAAGCGGCAACTAGCACCTCGGGATCTCTATCAGCTCTCCTGGCTGCTTCACGAACAAGTTCTCGTGATCTCGGTTCAGAGCCAATGTGCTGGGCTAGGGCACCTGCTCGAATGAGTTCAGCGGGTTCCCGGTCGCTACGATTCTCCCACTCGCTTTCGACAAAAGCATTCAGCGAACTCCAATCGCCGGAAGCGATTGCAATGTGCATGAAGAGATTTCGGTCGTCGGCAACTTCACGGTTCGAGCGACGAGAGTCGAGCCTGGCCTTAGCTTCACTGAGCCGGCCCAAGCGATAGTAAGCCCACGACACAAAGTTCTCGGCGTCTTCGGAGGCTTGGACGACCTCAGAATAGGCTTCGGCAAAGGCAATGATTTTGTCATCCGCATTAGTCGCATGGAGAGCAGAGAGATAAGTTTTCGCACTCTCAATGTCTTTCAATTCATCGAATAGCCTTTCTCCGTACTGAGCGAGTCTTGTGTAGTCGCGCGCGCGCTCGAGTTCATCGACAAGACTTATAAGAGCATGTAGCGTCGACTGAGCTGCGTACTCGCTTTCTCGTCTTGCGATGGGATCAGCCCCTTCGGCCTCCTCGATAAGGTTCTCCAGAGTTGAGGTAATCCGATCTTCGCTGATGTTACCCTTCACATCGATGAGCTTTTTCCGCGCTTCCTCAGTGCGCCCTGCTTTTGCGAGCGCTTCGATCGCCACAGAGTCGATGTACGACGGTTTATAGTACTCAATGAGCTGCTTCCTATGCTGCTCGATATAGTCGGCGGCTTCGGGGGCCTCCCTCGTCAACGCGACTACCAGTCGCGCGACCGCAGCGTCAATGGACTTTCCACCAGAAAGCGCCGTGGCACGCTCAATATCCCGTTCGATGGCTTCGATGTTAAGCTTCAGTCCGAACGCGGTTGCCAAAGGCAGTCGCCTTAACCGCACTTTTTCGTCTGCCATGCTTTCTTGAAGTGCGTTGATGGCGGCTTTATACGTTACGGGATCTGACAGTTCGAGCCAAAGGGCACGGTCAGAAGAAATGGCGCTGGCTTTGTCAGCCTCGAGCGCGCCAAAGACCGATGCCGCTCTTTTGTAGAGAGCAATAGCTTCCGATCTAGATTTCATAGACGCTGCGTCGTCACCAAGCCGAAAGTCTGCGGGCTGCTGTGGCAGTGGTAGCTGAAGCACATCTCGAAGATCGGGATGCACGGCTTGACCGAGATGCACTGACGCGGCTAGGAAAATCAGCGCAGGTGTCTCGATAAAATCGGCTTCCATTAGATCGTTCGCGGTTTCGAGCGCGGCTGACCAATCGTCAGCGTTTAGTTGCAGGCTCATGATCCGGAATTTACCGTCTGGATGAAATTTCTCTAGGGGAAGTCTGGCCTTTTCGAGCCAAGCAAGCCCGACGGCCGGCGACTCTTCGTGCGCAACGATTATCAGCGTTGCAGCGATAGCTTCAGGTGTCCCTAAGGGTTCCAATGTTGCGATTGCGGCGGACTTGTCGCCGTTGGGTGCAAACGCTTCTAGAACGGCACGGGCGATTCTCGTTTCATCGGTGGTACCGTAGGATTCGGCGTTCGCCAACACACGGCCGGCTTCCTGTAAATCCTGGGCCGCAAGAATCCTCGAACACCAAGCAAAAATTGACTGCCGAACGGCGCGCGAGGCGGATGCAAGGTCGCCGTTTTCTGTCGCCTTGCAAAGACTCACACATGCGGTTCTTACGTCGAAGCCGATGATCATGCGCAACTGCCTTAGCTGTCTGAGCCGGCGTTCAGCTTCTCTTGTGACAATCGGATTCTCTGCAACGATCTCATATGATGGAGGAATTTCACCCTGCTGTCTTCTCAGCGATTCCTGTGTGGCTACATGAGCTTCGAGTGATCCTTCACGGCGAACTTTGACAGTGGGGCCTCCGGCTTCGAGGGCGCCTCGTATGCGGTCGCCGTCCAAACGACCTCGCGCCGCCATCGCGTTCTGGCATTCGCGTTCGATCACGCTAAATCCGGCTGGCGAGGCGTCAGGCTGTTCCAAGGAGTTCGCAAGCCTGTTCTCAGCCAACTCCCGGTGCGGTCCTCCAAAATCGAAGTCAATCACGTAGATAAGTTTGAGTACAACATCGAGATCGAGATCGTCGGACGCCCCATGAAAATCAAAGGCAGCGCGCATAAGATTGCGGAATGAGGTCAATGACTCCCGCCCTGCGTTCGATAAAGTGGCGGTCGACCCCATTCGCAACGCATCAAGCGCTCTCGCCAATACCACCTTTATGGATCCCGACGATGCCGGACCGACGGCGATGACCATCGCATCCTTTTCGCCAGTCAACGGACGATCCCAATCGTTAGCGCCGTCCCCTACTGAAGCCAACTGCCAAAGACGAGCGAACTCATCACATGTTTTTCCCAATTCTGACTTGAGAGTAGTTCCCATGCGGAGCGTATTTTTCGCCTGAATGAAGACCCATCCGCCAGCATCCGTTTCAACCAAGATGTCATCCACCGGCGCCTCAGTCTCCAAGCGGATCGAAACAGGAATCGCGGCCCCAAGCCTCAGTCGTGAATCGAGGGCGCTACCAGAGATGATTTGGACCGCAATGGATGCAGCAACCGACGCCTGCATGGTTACTCCGGCAGCTGTCGCGTTACCGCCGCCAGTCGCCAATAGGCTCCTATTTCCGGTTACTGCTCTGATCATCCTTCATCAATTCGATCGTATAAGTATTTCTACACCCACATCAATTTTCAAGACAACGCACATTGAGAATTGCGAGTATCGGTTGAGAAGGAACATATATCATCAATTGAACATCGAAGACGGTACGACCAGTCTATTTCTACACTTATCGTATAAATAACTCGATTTGTCAGCTTCTCGCCCTAAGGGCCTAACTTTTAGTCCGCTCCAGATTCGTTCAAAGATTGAATTGTTGCGTCCGCCTGTTGAGCCCACCACCGAAAATATCGTTCGGCCCATGACCTACAAAGGTGTACACACCGCTCTGATACAGCTATCAGAGGTCAAAAAGTGAACAGAAGTGTAAACCAGACTGTAAACCAGACTAAAAAGCACTTAGCGGCTAACCGCTAAGTGCTTGAAAAGAATGGTAGGCTGTACAGGGATCGAACCTGTGACCCGCTGATTAAGAGTTAACCCACAACACTTTGAAAACAATCAGTTAAACATCGAAACCGTGAGATATCGCTGGTTAATCAGCGGTTTGTCGCTTGGTTCTCAACCAGCCACAGATTGGACAAATCGTTCGTGTAAAGAGGATCTAAGCCACGGTACTGGAGAGAACCGGCCAGGTGCGTATTGCGTATTTTCGGAGGTTTTCCATGACCAGCGTATTTCGACCAACCCGTCTACTTTTGCCATTGTTCTTGATCGCTGCCGGAATCAACAGCGCCGGCGCACAGACGCCTTTCGACGAAGCCCGGAAGTCCTGGCATGATTGCCTCATGCCGTTTGCCAAGCACATGGCGGACACCACCAAGGAAGACGCCAACACGATCGCCCATGGCGCCTTCAGTTTTTGCAAGCAACGAGAGCAGGCATTGAACGTCGATACCAACAAGCGAACGTTCGAAGGTCGGATGGGCGCCATCATCATAGAAGAAATGCGAAAAGATCTTGCCGGCAAGGTCATCGTGCAAGTTCTAACGTCACGGTCGCCCTACCCTACAAACAAGTAATCGAGACAAATCCGCTCGCTCTAACGATCGCAAATGTGTGGGTCTTCCTTCCCTAATAGACACCCGAACACAGTCTAAAAGCGAAACTAGTCCTAAATCAACCTCTACTAGCCTAAACACCTGAGTAGATGAGCTCATCGTGGTCTAGAGCCTATACAACGATACAACGGCGCAAAATGTGATGTATCTCCAATATTCGGCAGAGGCATCCAGCAGGCAGAATCTAGTCAGATTTAACCGCAAAAAGCGTAAGAAACAAACTAGTAAAAAATCCACCAAACGCTGCCTCAACGATTGAAATCGCTCCCGGCAGCAAATCTTCCGAAGTAATAAATCCACTACCGTATCCATATAATACCAAAATATTTCCAATCAAATATGCGACGAACAAGACAGACAATATACCAACAAATGTAGGTGACACTCTTTCTTCTGAAGGAATGTTATTTAGTTTAATATTTTTCACAATAATGCCTACGTATATTCCAAAAATTGGTAAAAATACGGTAATAGTGGAAATATACGTCTCGAATTTCGTGATTTTGTCTCTTAGGTATAGCGCACAAAATGCCACAAACATTACATGCACTATAACAATAAGAAAGCTGAATGTAGATTTGACTGTTTCAATTCTCATTTTCGTTTTCATTACTTGATAGTTGATTAATTACATTTGAAATCAAAGATGAGCGAAAATTAACAAAGCGGTCATCATAGTCTACTGATTCAAATTTACCTGTCGGTTTGTCTCCGTGGATTGGCCATTTCTTAATTTGAGTGACAGGCATTTCAAAATGAAGTTTGTAATCGTCTTTCCGCCCATTCCAAGATGGGTATATCTCCAGATAGCTCCTCTCCCAAAGATCTTTGTATGCAGTCTTTACAGTGCCAACCGCCAGTATGGAAACTTTTAATCGACCATCCGAGGGAAATACAGAACATGTCATTTTGTTATCGTTGGCACATTTTCGGCCATACAAATTTTCAATTGACTTGATAACAATGTTACGTAAATCCATCATATTATTATGGCGAGCAATTTGGAATGCTGCTTCATTTATACCAATGTATTCTGCGGGAGAACCGGCTTCGCCCCCAGGGCGAACTGCAATGTAAACAACGTCCTTGCGCTTTCTAAGACTCAAAACTGTCTCAGCCTCGTACCCGGACTGTGCTGAACCAAAATAGCAAACGAAATCTTTTATCTTCCTGAAACGTCTTCCAAATGCAGCCGTGTATGGATGCCCTTTAACTCCGCACGCGTATGATCCCGATTTATCGGGATTTTCAAATGTATTGAAGCAATTTTCATAATCATCATCGCGTTTGCATGTATGCATTTCGAGGATATTTAGACTATCAATCAAATTCATGAAGTTTTCTATTTTGTCGCTCCGTACTATGACTATTATAGTATTAGGGGAACACTCTCCGTCAGTTCCGCATGAAAACGTTCTTATGCATAAATCCTCAAAATCCAAATCACTTTTTGTAATATAGAGTCCATTACAGGTATCAACCCATTCTCTATAAGATTTCGCATTTTTGTAGTCAATATCACTAAGTTTTATTAGTTTATTAGTCGAGCCTTTGAATATGTCGGCAGCGTAATTATTCTCGCTAAATGATACAATTACGATAATGGAAAGTATATACGCTAGCAAACTTCTATTCGAAATATTCATCTATTCCCCCAATATGTTGAGAGTGATTGAACTCATAAACATATGCTCACGCATTAGACGGTGTCAATTCTTTGGCATAAACGACTTCCGAGTTAGCGGTTGATCACTAAAGCTCTTCGAATCTTTCTAACCAAGGACGTTCTACGCTTCTAGATATGCTACGCTTTTTCCTTTGAGTTACGCCCACGCCATACGCCAGGATGAAGAGCCTCTAGTTCTCTTAAGTTCTCACCACGTTCAATAGCCCTTTTACCAGCATCCAAATCTTCGTCGAGAAATGGAGATCGCGCATCTTCGCGCAAAATTTGCTCCAAACGTGCTGCAATTTCTTCTTGGCTCTCGTCGATATTTTTGATTGCACGAAGCGCAGGCCCCCTAATGTTTGTTGGCAGCCTATCAATCTGAAACGTCGTCAACGCTCGAATACCTGCGAGAACAGCTTCATCACACGCATACAATCTCTTTCGGATATCCCGTAGACGACGCAATCCTTGGCGATTCAAATCAAGAGCCTCAATCGTATACCAAGCCGCTTTCGTCAAATGGGAAATCTTGGTCTCAAGTAATTCAAAATGCTCAGTAAAGACATCTTTGTCAGGTCGAAAAAATCGAATCCCGTCTTCCCTAGCAGATTGTGGCGGACACCTGTCGCCTTTGCGAGTGTTGCAACTGTCGCATGACCACATCAAATTATCATATTCATTTTTCAGTTCAGGCTTGGCGTTTTGCGGCTCATAGTGATCAATTGTAAATCTTATGGAGCTTGCCTCGGATTCTGTTATCGTACAGTACGCGCATAAATAACAAAAATCATACCTAAGATATTGACGGTACTTAGGATAATCAAGATCTTTAGGAACATTCGATCTAATTACCAGGTATTTTTCGCCCTCGACTTTTTTTGGGACTTTCGTATTCATTTTGACTTGTGACGGGTGCCAGACGTTGCCCTTTGATTTAGATGTTCATAAAATATGTTCATCTCATTCAAAAAATTCTCATACACACCTAATTGGCCTTCTAGTTCATCCAAGTCAGCACCGTTTCGTGCGTCTTCAATTCGCTCCAATGACCACCTGACATATTCCAGTCTGTCATCTTCGCGTCGCGATATTTCTCCAGAAAGTTTTTTATCTAGTAGCAATTTTCTTTCTGTAAGGAGTGCCTCGACCTCCTCCTCCTTGACAACTGATGCATTAAGTCGACCGGCTGCTTTTGCGGATACAGCATAGGCATTGCTCTTATCAAAATTTGGGATTTCGAGCGCAGTTGTAGTCCAGGCACCGCTAATTGATTCAAATTCATCATTAGATATATACATTTCCTCAGACAAATTCGTTTTTGTTTTGTCATTCGTTTGAGGTTTTTCAACTGTTTCAGCATCAAATCCGGTCATTAAACATACTCCCTTCAGCAAGGTCTTCAAAATACTGAAGCGCGTCTTCTACACATCTTTCGCATTCGCGTTTCATACTAGCTTCAGATATAGGTTTGGGCTTTTTCGGAGAGCGCATCACATCAAAGCCTAACGACAGGAGCCCATCTTTTGTCTCCGCTTTATTTAGTGTATGACTGCATTTGGTTGACGCGTGTTCGTTGTCATCAATTTCACTTACCAGTCTAATCTGGAAATCTTTCAGTTTATTTTGCCAGGGCACTCCAACGAACTCAATAAATCGTTTGAGTCCTGGGGGCAAATCTTCTTCTGAAACTGTTGTGTTTGAAACTACCCCAACTCTCAAAACCTTCCGTTT
>JAJDEA010000069.1 GCA_029260035.1 Phycisphaerae bacterium | reverse complement strand
GCATTCGACAGCAGGATGATCGTATCCACGCCACTACCCGTCGTAACCGTATCGGCATCGGCGTTAGCAACCGTCGTCGAGTCGGTTGTGATGGTATCGTTACCTTCACCACCATTGATCGTGTCCAGGCCATCGCCACCGTCGAGAACGTCAGCACCAGCGTTACCGTTGAGGTTCTCGGCGATGTTGGCTGTGTTGCAGGTGATGGTGTCAGCACCCGTTCCACCACTGACCGTGACAGACGCGCCACTCGTATTGGCAACCGTCACAGTATTCGTACCGTTACCCAGGTTGACCGTACCGGTTACCTGTGCGAACGTAGCACTGAGGTTACCCGTCACACCACTGGCAGTCACACTGCTGACCGCAGTCGTGGCACCGGTCACCGTACCCAGCGTCAGGTTGCTCGATGCGGTAAAGGTGAAAGCGGTTGCAGCCGCACAGGTCATACCACTAAACGTCGCCGGACCATCTGTAACAGTCGTGTTGACGGTCTCAAAATTCGCAGCCGTCAGAACGCCGCCGCCCACGGTGTGGACATTGGTCGTGCCGCTTGCATTGAGTGCGGTACCGCGGTTGTTCACGCTGATCGCCAGGGCATCGCTGGAACCTGTCGCATCGTTGGCAACATAGGTGAGCGTATCATACGTCTGAGCCGCCTGCGTGTTGTTACCACGGAAGTTTAGGTTAGGCTTGCCAGCTACACCGTTGATCGTCAGCGTATTGGCCGTGCCGTCTGCTTCGTTCGTAACATCAGTCAAGCCCGTGACATTGGTCACGTTGACGCTGACACCACTGGCTGTCGCATTCAAACGAACTTCCTCAACACCGGTGAATGGCAGGAACGTACTGATCGTCGCACCAATCGATGCTTGAACCACGTCCGTACCCATGCCCAGGTCAATAGCCTTGTCATTGGTATCCAAGGTGTTGTTGAAGATGACCGTGTCATCGCCGCTGCCGGTCTTCAGACTCGTAACATTCATCGTGCCGAAGGTAGCGTAGTTCGTACCACCAGCGACCGACGTACCCGCACCCAACATGAGGTTGCCCATTGCGGAGGAACCATCGTAGGTGCGGATCGTGTTCGGAACCGTCTTTACCTGCAAGTGGCCACCACCCGAGAAGTTCGCTCTCGCTAGTGACGTGCCTACGCCCTGTACTACCGCATTCAGCACATTCTGGCCGATTCCTGTGGTCGTGAAGCTGCATCTTTCAAAACCGTTGGCTGAACCGGTGTTTATTGTCAGTGTACCAGCGCCGGAGCTGCCTTCGATCACAACAGCGATGTCATCGGTCGAACCCGTCGTGGAAGCGGTAGCAAACCCGACCGTCAGACCGGATGCACCATCCGTAATGCCGTTCAGGCCGATATCCGTCAACTCCTGCAGGTTGTTGACAGTCAGTGTCGCAATGCTGTCCTTAGTCGTAAGGGTATCCACGCCGGTAATGTTGGTTCCGATGACCGTTGTGGGGGCGAACGCTGTGAGATTGATATTCTCAATGCCCGCGAGCGTCGGAACCGTGAGAGTGCCGTCGACAGTCGCATTAAGCGTGTCATTACCAGCTAAGCCGTTCGCGGTGTCACCCGTCTGAAGGGAAACAAGGTTTTGTCCTGTCGGCGGGTTGAAGAGCAGCGGAGCCTCAAAAGTGTCATCAATTGTCGTTCCGGTCAGGTTGTCTTGGCCGAGCGTGAACAAGAATATGGGTGGTGCTGGACAAGAGCAGGTTGGTCCTCCTGGAAATTCCGTGCAGATTGGCGCTGGTATACCACAGTCGACTCCGGCGCAGGGGTCGGTACCGGGTGAACAATCAGAAACGGGGTCACAGCTTTCGAGTCCATCGCAGAACAAGCCATTGTCGCAGATACTGTCGTTCGGCAGGTTCTCGCATGACTGCATGGATTCGTTGCACGCATCATCCGTGCAACCGACATTGTCATTGCAGTTGACCGTCGTACCCGCCTGGCATGCGCCAGCGACGCAGTTTTCGCTGCCATTGCAAAAGACGCCATCATCACAGTCCAAGTCTTCGACGCACTCGGAAATGAACAGGCTTGCCGTATCAATTCCAACTTCGCTGGTAATTAGATTCGTCACGCGAAGTTCGAAGACATATTGACCGAGCAGAACGTCAGCCAGCAGAGTATAGGCTGTTGCTGGGAGTGACTCATTGGAAAAAACGACGTTGCCGCTTGCGGCGGGTTGGGAAAGGATGGACCAGTCGTACCAAAGGTCATTCTGTGTATACCCCGCTTGGCCCGCAATACCATTTAGTGCGTTGTGGCCATTCGTGCCAGGCTCTCCGCTGTAGTAAAAATCGAGAGGTGCGTTAATGGGAACAAGGCCGCCAGCTTCCACGAGAAGTGCTGATTGGCTCCCCGTGTATACCAGGAGGAAGTCTGCGAGATCCATGAGGTCTATATCGGAGTCTCCGTCGAAATCAAAAACGTCACAGGCGGGTGGGGTCATCAGGCCGGGGCCGGAAAAGCTAAAGCAGATTTGGGCGGCGTTGTAGTCGTATATATCGACGTCACTGTCCCCGTCGAAATCCCCCAGAATGCCGGAGGCGCCCACGAAATGGTCCGATCGAACGATGGCTCCACGATCGAGCTTGAAAAGGACTTCGTTTTCAAACGTTCGCGGCTGCTCTTTAACAAAAGCGAGAAGCGACGAAAGCTCCGGGTCCACGTCAACAGCCCTGGCTAACGCGGGAATAACCAGTACCAATGCAACGACCAGTGACAGGCATGTTGGGTTAGGGTAATACCGAGGTGCCGTTGATTTACTATTTCGCATGATTCGTTCCCCTTCCTGCGAGTGTAAGAGACGAACTAGGTTGACCAAGCCTGTGCAACGCTTTCTCAAGGGCGATTGTACCAAATTGACGCTATGCTTATCAACATGTAAATGCAGAAGCATCGTTTTCTTGGTGACTTTGCCGCAATTATTTCAAACACCAAGTGTCTGACAGTACCTCAATTTCTCACAGAATCCTCAAGGCGCTTGGCATTGGGGAAGGAGGGCACAAGCCGACAGAAATGGGTCACACGACACATCCCTACATGCTTCGGCTCGATTCAAAAGTCCCTTCGGAATTGTAAATGCCAGCGGAGCAAGGCTGTGGTATATTTCCCATAGTGTAAATCGTTCATTTTGGGAGTCGTGTCGTGTTTGGTCCAATGACAATCATCGTTATGCTTGTGCTGGGCGTCGTCATGGCCGCTGGTTTGGCTGTGATTGCGAGGGCGTTCAGGACTCCGCAAGATGTGCGTCGTGGTCGCGTGTGCTCACGCTGTCGCACGTCGAATCCGAAAAGGGCCAAGTATTGCGCTCTTTGCGGCGAGTCGCTGGCATAGTTCATGGTAATCGAATGCGAATAACGCGTCTTAATAACTGTCACATTTAAGTCAATTTTACTTGTTCTCTCATTTCTGAAAGGACGGCTGATATGTCGGATGTGTTTGAGAGGCCTAACCCTCCTTCCGGCCCTTCATGGGACCGAAGAGCCAGGCTGGCATCTGCGGTTGGTTTCGTGTTTTTTCTGGCGTTTGTGGTTGGAGCGGTTTTCTGGTTTGTGATTCGCGTTGAAGTGAATGCGGGGGAGATTTTGGTTCTTGTAAACAAGACCGGAAAGACATTGCCTCAGGAGTTACAGCACGAATTCGGCGATCAGGTGGTTTTGTATCCGGAGATGGTGCAACGCATTGCGTCGACTACCGGAGAGGGTGAAGAGCGTGTGGGTGATGCCTACAAGGGGATTCGTTACGAAGTGCTCAAAGAGGGGCGGTATTTTCCGAATCCTTATTCCTTCAAGTCTGTGAAGATTCATGCGACGACCATCGGGCAGAATGAGATGGGCGTGCTTGTGAGGAAGTTCGGCAAGCCTTTGCCATTTCCAAAGACTGTCGCGACAGAGCCGGATGAGCGAGGCCCGGTAGCTGAAATACTAAAACCCGGTCGGCACAATATCAACACGCTCGCGTATGAGGTGCAGCGGTTTCCTGCTGTGCAGGTCTCGGAGGGGCATGTCGGAGTTGTGACGCTATTGAGCGGGAAGGACCCTCATAAGAAAAACACTTATTCGGTTCAGCCTTCGGAAAAGGGAGTGCAGCGCGAGACTCTTGCGCCGGGTTTGTATTATTACAACCCTTACCTTAAGCAGATCGAAATCGTAGACGTCCGGAGTCATAAGTACGACATGCTCCAGGATGATGCGATTCGGTTCCCCTCGAACGATAGCTTCACGATTCGGATTGAAGGGACGATCGAATGGGCTATCCGCCCTGACCATGTGGCGGAAGTGACGGTCGCGTATGGCAATGAAGAGGATATATTGGACAAAATTATCCTGCCTAACGCGCGGAGTATCTCTCGGATTCAAGGCTCCAAGCTTCAAGCTCGGGAATTCATTAGCGGGAAAACTCGAACGGCTTTTCAGGAAAAACTACTCGAAGAGCTTAAGCGAGAATGTTGGAAGCAAGGGATTGACATTAAAGCGGCACTCGTTCGAGACATTCAGCCTCCCGCTGAAATCGCCAGCCTGATTAGCCAGCGAGAACAGGCGGATCAGGAAATGGACCGGTCGACAAATGAAATGGAAGAAGCTAAGGCGGAGGTTTTGTTGGTCGAGCAGCGCGAGCTGAGAGGTCGTAACGAGACAGTCGGCGACGCGAGACGTGACGTGGTCACGGTGATAAAGCAGGCTGAACAAGCCAAGGTGGTTGCCGTAACCCAAGCCAGACGCGAGTTGGAAGTTGCCAAACTTGCTCTCGAGGCTGCGGTGAAGCAGGCGGCTGCGATTCGCTCGCGAGGTGAAGCCAAAGCGAATGTGGTTCTGTTGGACTACGCGGCCAGGGCGGAGCCGCTGAAGCGAGCGGTGGCAGCTTTTGGTGACGGTGCCGTATACGCGCAGCATTTTTTCCTGAAGAAGGTGGCTCCGTCGATCCAGTCTATCCTTTCCAATACGGATGGTTCGTTTGCGGAGATATTCAAACAGTTTCAATCGTATGACAACGCCCCTACGAAAGGAGGCGAGCGCTAATGAATAGAATAGTTACATCGTTAATCGGGCTTGTTGTGATCGCGATCGGGATCGTATGCTCGGTATTCTGGTTTACGTTTCGTGTTTATGTTCCGCCTAATCGGTGCGTCGTCATGATCCGAAAGATGGGTGACGAGTTGCCGCAAGGCCAACTTGTCGCAACAGAGGCCGGCCAAAAAGGTATTCAATCTGAGGTGCTAGGCCCAGGTCGCTATTTCTACAACCCGCTGGTCTGGGACCATGAGATCGTCGATCTGACGGTCATTCCATCGGGAGAGCCTGAAACCTGGGAATGGATTCATTCGTTGAATGACACGCAACGTGACCAGCTGCGAGCCGGAACTTTTTCGTTTCAAGGTAAGTTCCCGCAGATTGGCGTCGTGACGAGAAAGGTTGGCTCACAAGCGCAGTCGGGCCAGGTTGTCGTAACCAGAGAGTCCGGCGCTAAGGGAATCTTGCGGGAGGTGTTGACGCCGGGCACATACAAATTGAATCCATATGTTTACGATGTGCAATTGCACCCGGCGGTGGTTATCCCAGCGGGTTTCGTTGGAGTTGTGACGAACCTCTTTGGCGATCAGCCGACGAAGGAAGAGAACGCGATGCTGCCTGAGCTGAGCAGTGGCTCTTTGGTCGAGGGCACGCCTACGGAAACCTCGGGCGAAACACTTGAAGGTGACGCAAGGGCGTCGTATGCAAGAACCGTTCGCGCGCTTGCAGAGGCGGGGCAACGGGGCACTTTGCGCGATGTTCTTCAGCCTGGCGTCTATTTCATCAATCCCAAACTCCGAAAAATTACGCTGATTGAGATAGGATTTAATGAATATTCACAAGTCAAAGTAAGTGACGCGGAGAATAACCGGATATCGTTTCCGTCGGACACGGGCTATGAGATTCGTGTTGGTGTGACGGTCGTATGGGGTATTCATCCCAAACATGCTGCTGAGACCATCAATGAGTTTGGCAATATTGATCGCGTTTTGGACAAGGTCATTGGGCCGCAATTGCGATCCATTTGTCGAAATATCGGATCGACTTACGCCGCCCGCGATTTTATTCAAGGCGAAAAGCGAGAGCTGTTTCAGCGGGATATGACGAACGAACTGCAGCGAGTCTGCCGTCGAAAGAACATTGAGATTTTGATTGCGCTCGTTCGTGAGATTGAGGTGCATGCTCCGTCGGCGCTGGGGGCGGAAGGAGACGTTACCGAAGACCTGAAGCGAACCATTCAGCAAAGCTACGTCGCGATCGAGAAGCAACTGACCAAGGCGAAGCAACGTGATGCGGCTACGGTGAGCGCACAACTTGCAGAAGAGCAAAAGAAGGTGGACATCGCTCGTGAATCGATCAAGGCGGAATCGCGTGTCATGGTTGCGAATGTCTTGGCTGAAGGCGAAAAACAGGCAGCTCAGGTTGCAGCTCAGGCGCAGCTCGAGGTTGCAGAAATTCAGCAGGAGGTTGCTGAACTGGACGCGCAGCGAATCGAAATCCTTGGCAAGGCCAACGCCGACGTGAAGCGTTTGGTGAACGAGGCAGATGCCAAAGGGTATCAGATGTTGGTCGATGCGCTGGGTGGCGGGAAAGCCTACAATCTCTACACCTTTGCGGAAGAGTTCGAACCTGAATCGATTCAACTTTTCTTTGCAGGCGATGGAACGTTCTGGACCGACCTGACGAGATTCGAACAGGTTGGAGCTGCGAAGTTGTTGCAGAAAACCAGTGTTAAACCTGTTGGTCAATAGTGCGCAGGTGACGGCCCGCGGTGCGGTAGGAATACAGCAAAAACCTATGGAGTGGGTCAGCCACGCATGATCCGAAAAGCCTTCATTGCATTGTTGCTCCTGTTTTCGATTCTCTCGCTTTGGCTGGGAATAGCCAGTAGCTCGATGGTCAAACAGCCGCGTATCATCTTCGCGTGGGGTTATGGCTCGGACCTGCATCTGTTTCGGGCATTGAATAATCGACCGTTGAAGCCGACGGCGCGCGCTTGGAACGGAGATACGCTGGGTTGGGTGTTTAGTCGGATGTTTACGGTTGCCCCGAAGAGCGTAAAGGACAATTACTATCGAGGCGATTTGTATGTCGACGGGTTTTGTGGCGGCTGTAGAAAACCTTACGCGCCGAAAGATGCATTCGTCCTGGCACTCATTCCAAACGGTTTGGCGTATGCAACGCGCGAGCCGCACCCCAAGTACTCGCACATGGGTCCATTTAAGTATGTTGCTTACCCCCGCGCGAAGGCATTCGCCTTAGCCGGTGGATTCGGCCTTTTGGCTGTGGTTGTATATTTGCGAGTTCCGGCGCGCCAGCGGCGACGCAGGCGTCTCGGTTTGTGTGAGACCTGCTCTTACGATTTGAAAGGTAATGAGTCGGGCGTGTGTCCCGAATGCGGGCAACGAATTCGTGATGGCTGCGTCAACCTGCCAAGGGATGACGATGATGTCATATGGGGATAGATCGCTCCGTCGCTTTTGTTGAATACCTTTTACGCCTTGGGTAGCTACATTGTTGCATTTGAGGCGGGTGTCTATCCATGCCCATTAGGGATTTCAGTCGACTTGCCGCGTCCTAATATGTTCCCTGCTTTTAGGACGAAACCCATAAGAATGGTCTGCTCAGGCATTACTCACCCCGTAGGTGCGAAGAGTCGATTATTACTAAAGGTGCGCGAGATATACACTCGCCGATCGTTTGCCACGTTCACTGCCGAACGGATTCACTCGTGAACAAGCTCGCTCATGGATTGGGCAGGTTTCGTCTTTGTGCAGCAATCGAATTTCGTTTTACATATGACTGACTCGATCTCTATGAAAGTTAGCGAGGACGGTAAGAGATATCAGTTGTGTTTGTATTGTATGTGCATTGTTTTCTTGTTTTCGCGCTGGGTTGCACCGAGTTGAGTTGAGCGAGTTGAGAAATGACAGCAACCGCAATCCATCATGACGTACCTGCCGATCGTCGGCGTGTTTTCCACTGGCGGAAAAAGCACAAACATCGCCTTCCCATCGTCGCCGCCGGTTCGTGGATTATCCTTGTTTCGCTCTTGTCCTATTGGGCGGGCATCGGTGCGTGTGCAGCACCGTAGCGCTGGTGGGGCAACTAGACGGCAAACGACATCGCGACGAGGATAACGATCAGAGCGGCTAGCAGGTACAGAGTCGAAAGAGCCTTTACTGGCTTGATGTTTCGTACCATCTCTTGCGTTCCAGGCAAGTGTAGTTCGCTTGCTGGAACTTCACTATGTCCCCACGGATCGCAGGTTACGTTCGAGCAATTTCTGCAGAATAGATAACCATCTCCTTCGACGTCACAGCCTACTTCGCCATCGCATTCGTCTTGACTGCGTCGCCAATGCGTCCAACCAAAACATTGCCCAACAACGCCGCAACGATTGCAGCTCTTGAACCGTTTCCAGGCGAGGGGGTCGACGTCAGGCTGGTCGAAGTACGAAGGGCTAAATCGGCCGGATGAAGCCTCTTCAAGCGCAGCCGAGGCGGCTGTGCTGCGAAGACGACAAGATTCACATAGCCCGGGAAGAATCGATTCCTCCAGCGCGCCCTCATCGACTTCGCTCTTGCATGCCCAACAATACACCTTGCTTTGAACCGCTACAGACATACATTAGTTTTCGGACGTTTTACCGCCTCGCTGAAGAGTGCCTGCTGGTTTCATGGATGGTAAATTGACTGTCCGAATGAAAGGCCTTTCGCGCAATGCAGAAACCGACGATTGTGATGATTCATGGCTTGATTGGTTCATTGCAGTATTTCGAGCCTCAACGGCTGATACCTTCTGCCCAATTTCGGCACATCGATCTTCTGGGGTATGGTCAATTCGCCGGCGTTGATTCGGAATCATTGACGCTGCACGCTCAGGTTGAGAATGTCGCGAACGCGATAAAATCGAAAGTTGACGAGCCGGTTTGGCTGCTCGGTCACAGCATGGGTGGTGCTGTCGCGATGATGCTCGCCGGACAAGAGCCGGAGTTGGTCAAAGGCGTTATCAACGTCGAAGGAAATTTCACGATGCGCGATGCGTTCTGGTCCAGCGCGATTGCCAGGATGCCCGCGTCACAGTGGGCGAGTGATTTTTCGGCGATGAAAGCGGACACAGCCGCTTGGCTCACGCGGTGCGGAATCGAGCCGACAGAGGCCCGGCAACGATGGGCGACACATATTCTAAACCACCAGCCTGCTTCAACTGTGCAGGCGATGTCGCAGGCGATTATTCGGGAGACGACGACCGATGGTTACCGGGCAACCATTCAATGTGTTTTGGATCGTGGATGTTCGATTCATCTCATTGCGGGAGAGCGTTCCGCTGAGGACTGGGACGTGCCGCGAGCTGTTCGACTTGCTGCGAAGTCTTACAATGAGGTTGGCAGCGCGGGCCATCTGATGATGTTGGAACAGCCAGCTTCATTCTGTGATGCGCTGGAGCAGATTTGCTCGCAGATCAACACCGCACAATAATATAGCCAAAAGTGATTACACCAGAATTCCTGGCAGGAGAACAACCATGTTCGGTCGAATGAAAGACGATTTGCAGCGCGAACTCGCATCCATCCGCGATGCGGGGCTATTCAAGGAAGAACGTCAGATCCTAACGCCCCAGGCAGCGGACATTGCGGTGCGCTTTCCCGAAGATGCGCCCAGGCAGGACGTCATCAATTTCTGCGCGAATAATTACCTTGGGTTGTCGTCGCACCCGAAGGTGATCGAAGCCGCCCACGATGCACTCAACACACACGGCTATGGCATGAGCAGTGTACGTTTTATTTGTGGCACGCAGGACATTCACAAACAGCTTGAACGTAAGATCAGCGAGTTTCTCGGTATGGAGGACACGATTCTATACGCCGCGTGCTTCGACGCCAACGGCGGCTTATTCGAACCTTTGCTCGGAGCCGACGATGCAGTCATCACCGATCAACTGAATCATGCGTCAATTATCGATGGCATTCGATTGTGCAAGGCGAAGCGATACATCTACAAGAACAATGACATGGCTGACCTTGAAGCCAAACTTATTGAAGCCCGGGACGCACGCTATCGCATGATAGCGACCGACGGCGCGTTTAGCATGGACGGAACCGTGGCACAAATTGATAAGATTTGCGATTTGGCGGATCGATACGACGCTGTCGTAATGGTTGATGACTGCCATTGCACGGGATTTATGGGCAAGACCGGTCGCGGCTCTGCTGAGCATTGTGGTGCAATGGGGCGTGTTGATGTCATAACCTCGACGCTGGGCAAGGCGCTGGGCGGTTCGTCTGGCGGTTTCACTTCTGGCAGGAAGGAAATCATCGACTTACTCCGTCAGCGGTCCAGGCCTTACTTGTTTAGCAATACCGTGTCGCCGGTTGTGATTAAGGCTTCGATTGCGGTGATCGACTTGCTCAGTGAGACCACCGAGTTGCGCGACAAACTCGAAGCCAACACCCAACGATTCCGAAAAGGCATGACCAGCGCCGGGTTTGACATTAAGCCGGGCGAGCATCCGATCGTTCCGATCATGCTATACAACGCAAAACTCAGCCAATCGATTGCGCGCGATCTCTACGACGAAGGAATCTATGTCA
Organism: Phycisphaerae bacterium; assembly: GCA_029260035.1. GTDB lineage: Bacteria > Planctomycetota > Phycisphaerae > UBA1845 > UBA1845 > OFTM303. The sequence goes on along the minus strand of JAJDEA010000069.1, from coordinate 65,739 downwards.
TTGGCTTTTATTTCCCGGTCGTCGGCAAAGGATTGGCACGCATACGCGTTCAGCTTTCTGCAGGCCATGAGTTTTCGCACATCGATCGCGCGATTGATGCATTCACGAAAGTCGGCAAGAAACACGACATCCTTGGCAAGAGCAAAGAGGAAATCATCGCGGTGCACGGGGAGTAAGCAATAGTCAAACGGGAGTCTTGGATGCAGGATGTTCTAGGCTCCCAAAGCTTCACGATCGGTTACATTGCATGCTGTTTGGACGAACATCAAAAAAAACGTCCGAATGGCGATGTTGGCTCGCCCGATTACGCCGCCTCAGTTTCTTCCCCGGCAAGTATCGCTGCACCAATGACGCCCGCATGATCGCCAAGATTACTCCTGACGATCTTCGGGAAGCATGATGAACCATCGCCTTGCATTGCATTGCAAGCCAGCTCAATTCGTTTTGCCAATTGGGGCATCGCATGAATGACCCCGCCGCCGATACTGATCGTATTGACGGAATAGGCGTCCGCGAGTCGCATCGCAACGCCCGCTATAGCGGAAGCTGTGCTGTCTATGACCGCCACAGCACCGGCATCTTCTCGAAGGGCAGATATTTCAAGATTCTCCAAGTCTTGACAGCCGATCGCGCTCGCAGCTCTTTGTAACGCGCTGCCTGACGCAACCGTTTCGAGGCATCCTCGCAAGCCGCACTTGCAGATTCGGCCTTCGCCGCTTGCGTCGGCGATCAATATATTGGCGTGTTGGTTCGCTTTTCTGGCCGGTTCGACGAATGAGTTGTTGACAATCACTCCGCACGCGACACCCGTGCCGAACCGAAGATGGGCAAAGCCGGTGGGGCGGTCTCTTAGGGCTATGTATTCTCCCCACGTTGTAGCTTGAGCATCTGTGACAAGGTGTACGGGGATATGCAGGGCGGCCGTCAGGCTCTCGCGAATAGGCTCACCTTCGAGGAATGGCAGGTGGACCGATCGTACGACCTCACTCTTCGACTTGTTGATAATTCCTGCTATCGCAACGCCTATGGTCGAAGAAAAGGGCTTATCTTTGGCACTATTGAGGCGAAATGCTTGCTCGGGAAATTCTGACAACCAGTCGATCAGTTTATCAATCGACGAAAGGTCGCGTGTTGGACATGCTTTGAAGTTCTGCACTTTGAGATTTCTGTCAACAATCGCAGCGCGCGTTGTTGTGCCGCCTATATCGACGCCGAATGTTACCATCTTGCCGACTCAGCTGCCTAAGATGAACCCTTGCGGGGTAGGCGGGGTAGGACCTGCTCGCGAAGGGAGGCCCTCGATCGACTTTGTTCGTCGCGGATTGGATGACCGTTTTCGTCCAGCCGTTCGAAAAGTGAGTTGTAGGCGAATGCGGCGAAGTGATTACTCTTCCGCCGAGCCAGGTTTACTTGCTCCAGGATGGTCTGACTGCGCCGTTTGTCAAACATGATTCCCATGACGACCGAAACGCGTGACGGTGCGGACGCCCAGGAAACGACTCGCTGATTGTAAGATCGCATGTCCTCGGCGTAGTTCATCGGATAGATCATGTCCACGAGGTGCCGGGCTATCCATGCCTGTGCGTCCTGAAAATAGGCACGTCTGGCGCGATCCGCATCTGCCCCGGTCGCGGCACTCAATACGATACCGGGCTTGACTTTCCGCATCATGGAACGAATCTCCCCAACGAGCTGCGTAACTTTCTCTGTGCGCCAATGTGCCCAATGCCGAGGGGATGCGTCCGGGTGTTTGCCGGTTTCTCTATGGTATATCGCTAGTGTTTTTGAATCGCGCGGATAGTCAGGCACGCTTGCGCCCTTTGGATACGCATCCGTCCATTCAATTGGAAAACGGATGTAATCCAGATGTAAGCCATCGACTGGATACTGACTGACAACTTCATGCGCAACGGCAACGAGATATTTCCGAACTTGAGGAAGACAGGGATTCAAGCTGCAATACCAGCCGAGTGGCTGCCTGCGCCCGGAACCATCAGTCAAGAACCAATCGGGATGAGCGTTATAAAGCTGCCTTGGATTTGTCGGAGGCTTCTTACCTCGCCAGCCAGGCATCACGTTCATCCAGGCGTGAATGCGCAACCCTTGTCTGTGGGCTTCTTTGCATGCGACGGACAGCGGGTCAAAGCCGGGGTCGCGCCCGCCAAGCTCGTCTGCCCAAGGTTCCAATGATGAGCGATAAAATGCCGTGCCGCTGCCTCGCACTTGAAATAGAATTGTGTTGAACCCAGCCTGCCGACAGTTATTCATTATTGTGTGAATATCTCGCGGCGTCTTGTAATCCCAACGCGTTACCCAGATCGCGCGAATGGTAGCATCTTTTCTCGCGATCGCCGTGCGACGTCCGCCGTGCTGACAGCCGGGAACGGCTAGGGCCGAAATTATGGCGCAACAGCTCAATGCGACTAAGCGCGCCCGAAGGTTTCTACAAGTTAGTAGCCGCATGAGATTCATCCTTGACCGATTTTCGTATGCTGCCTTAGAATCCGATTATATCGTTAGTCTGCCCCAATAGAGCAAGCTCTATTCTACTGTAGCATTCCGAGGCATGTTTTTACTCACATATTTGTGCGGTCCGCCGCCAAACTTGACCGTTCGCTGCTATAGAATCGCAGAAAAACGCCTCACAGGTGTGCCACTGCTCTCGAGCAGTGATCGTCCGTCGCCCGGGACCTCGACTTACAACGCTCAATATCAATCGGACCCGCTCCTGGCTTGCACTGCCCCGGCAAATTATCCGTGACACGGCACTAGGGCGCCTGAACATTCATCGCATCTTCTGGGCTTAGAACTTGAGCGAGTTGCCCGCCTGCTTCTTTCAACAACGAATCGGCAGTCTCCAAGCCTACGTTACGAACGTGCATGACAATGGCAGTCTTAACGTGACCATTCGCCGCCCGCAAGAGCGAATGTGATTCGTCGCGAGGCAATTCCGTTAGCTCTGAGATGATGCGCAAGCCGCGATCGACGAGTTTCTCATTTCCAGCCGTGTTCACGTCGACCATGAGGTTTTGATACACCTTGCCGAGCCGAACCATGGCAATTGTTGACACCATGTTGAGTACCATCTTGGTAGCGGTTCCGGCTTTCATGCGCGTGCTGCCGGTGAGAACTTCAGCACCCGTCAACACGCGAATCGAAACGTCTGCGATATCAGGAACTTGTTCTTGTGGTACGCAAGCTAGAAATACGGTGCTGGCACCGCGAGATTTCGCGCGTCTGATCGCCTCGTGAACAAAGGGCGTTGTGCCACCCGTCGTAATTCCGAAAACGACATCGTGGCTACCTACGTCTCGGCGGTCGATCTCGCGCACAGCTTCGGCGACGTCGTCCTCTGCTCCCTCGACACTCTGAACGAGCGCGTCTTGTCCTCCCGCGATGATCCCCTGTACTATGGTTGAATCGGTTAGGAAAGTGGGGGGGCATTCCGCTGCGTCGAGCACGCCTAGCCTTCCGCTCGTCCCGGCTCCGACGTAAATCAATCTTCCGCCTTTTTCGAGCGATTGCACTACGAGATCGATCGCTGCACAGATTTCTGCGCGTGCCGCAGCGACGGCAATCGAAACGGTTGCGTCTTCCGTATTGATCAAATCGAACGCGCCTTCGACTGACATTTCACCCAAATGATGCGACTTCGGGTTGCGCTGTTCGGTATCCAGATGGTTACGATTTTTCATGTAGCAGGCCGGGCTAAGTAATGAGGGCGGCGCATTATTTCCATGTGCATTTTTCAGAAAGCGATCCTACACCACATTATCGGAGGACGCTATGCCGGCGCGGCAGGGTATGGCGTTCCTATAGGACTGGTGAAAAAGGCCGAATTGTGCTCTCACCCCTATTTAGTACCGCTGACGCCGTTCCGATGATTAAAAAACGGTGTAGATCCTCTACATCTCCAACTGCGGCATAAAGGTCGTTTAACTGTGGGATAGCTTTGAAAACAACTGGCAACCAACTAAGCGACCCGCGTATATTGCTGCCGAGCAAGAGAAGCCTCTGGCAGAAGCTGCTCTGCCTACGAAACCAGTATATCGTCATACTCGTTGCTTTTGCAGTAGTTCCGCTATTCTGGCTGGGATTCTCTGTTGCAGACCGCGTCGAGGTAGCTCTTCACAAAGAAGCCACCGCAGCTGCCCAAATGTCACTGCAACGTGATGCGCAGCGGCTTTCTAGTTATGCCGAACGGCTGCGAAGAGAAGTGTTGCACATTGCTCAATACCCACCTGTGTCCGGGTTGTTGCGATGTCAGGATGCCGGCGGTACCGACCCACGAGATGGATCAACTGAATTGGAGTGGAGAACGCGGCTTGGAACGCTGTTCACGACGTACGCCAGCGTACATCCGGAAGTCGAACGCATACGATACCTCGACGTGGAAAACCGTGAACTCGTTCGGGTAGACATTAATAGCAAAGCTAATCAACGTGCTGCGCGAAACGAACAGCAGAAGGAGGTTGATCGCGAATTCGTGAAGATAACGAGTGCGCTCCATGACGGACTGTGTTCAATTTCCTCGATTGATCTGGACGACGGAATGGAAGCACGTGAAGATCCACACAAGTTGGGCTTGCGCGCGGTCACGCCGGTTTGGTTCCACGAAAGATATCGCGGTGTGATTGAAGTCGTCTATTCTGCGCAGCAAGTCCTGGCGAAATTCGAGTTACCCAAAAATGGCTGGCATTTCCTCGCAACACACGATGGCACCTACCATTACTGCCCGGCTGGCAGAAACCTCGGCGTGGATCACGTTGAAAGAGACAGCACAATGTTCCGTGATTGGCCAGGACTGAAAGATGCATTAGGTCAAGGGCACGACCATGTTGCTTCAGTGGACGGCGACACAATGCTCTTTGTGACACGAGTCGCTATTGACCCCGACGCCCCGGATCATTGGTGGTATCTGGGTATGCGTTGGGATGTCGAAGAGCTGTTTATCGCCACGAAACATCTCAATGAAATGATTGCATCGGTTGTGCTTGGTGTTTCTGTTGTGGCGATATTGGCAGCGGTAATCATGGCGGCTGCGTGGGGACGTCCTGTGACTCGGCTGGCGACGGCGGCGCACCGCCTGGCGGACGGTCATCTTGGCGTTCGTGTGCCAATTACTCGGCGCGACGAGTTGGGTGAAATGAGTCGTGCATTTAATGCGATGGCGGAGACGATTGCGCGAAATACCGAAACACTGCAGGGGCAGGTAGATGAACGAACGAAAAAACTACAAACTCAAAAGGACGACCTCGCTTCCATCAATAATGCCCTGAACGAGTCCATGCAGGTCGCCAAAGCTGCAACGAAGGCGAAGAGCAACTTTCTTGCCAACATGAGCCATGAAATTCGCACGCCAATGACGGCGATTCTTGGTTTTGCCGAAAACCTGCTTGAAGATGCCGATGTCAGCTCGATGCCTCGAAATCGAGTTGACGCGATCAATACGATTCAGCGAAATTGTCGCTACCTACTCAACATTATCAATGACATACTCGATCTCTCCAAAATCGAAGCAGGAAAAATGACTGTTGAGCGGGTACAACTTGACGCGTCCAAGCTTGTTCAGGAAGTAACAGCACTCATGCGAATGCGATCAGGCGCGAAGGGGTTGTTGTTTGATGTTGAATGTGAGCACGCAATCCCCAAGACAATCTCGTCCGATCCGACCCGTCTCAAGCAGATACTGATTAACATGCTCGGCAATGCCATCAAGTTCACCGAGGAGGGTGGCGTACGTTTGATCGCTAAATTGGTTACCGATGGCAAAGAACCACTAATGCAATTTGATGTGCTGGATACCGGCGTTGGCATGACGGAGGAACAAGTCGCATCGTTGTTTCAGCCATTCACGCAGGCGGATGCGTCAACAACTCGCAAGTTCGGTGGAACCGGACTTGGCCTGACAATCAGTAAGCAGTTGGCAGAACTGCTGGGCGGGACAGTCACCGTTCTGGAGACTCTGGCAGGGAAAGGAACATGTTTCCGAATTACCGTAGCCACTGGCCCGCTTGATGATGTCGAGTTAGTGAACAATTCGATGGCTCTTGGCATGAGCGACGACGCAGTCAGGCCTAAGAGGCAGACGGTGCAAGCCCAACTGCAGAAATGCCGTATTCTGCTGGCTGAAGATGGCCCAGACAACCAGCGACTGATTTCACATATTCTCAAGAAAGCCGGTGCGGAAGTGGTTGTTGTTGACAACGGGGAGATCGCAACTGACACCGCTATGACGGCCAAGGACCAAGGCTGCCCGTTCGATGCGATATTGATGGATATGCAGATGCCCGTTATGGATGGATACGAAGCAACCAGGATTCTTCGTGATAAGGATTACGCGGGGCCGATCATTGCATTGACGGCTAACGCAATGGCAAGCGATCGACAAAAATGTATTGATGCTGGGTGCGATGATTATGCGACAAAACCTGTCGATCGGATACAACTTGTGAAGACCATTCAAAACTACTTGCAGAAGCTAGCGACCGCCTAAGAAAATGGCGCTATCGTCTTTCTAACGAAGTTCCACATCCCAATATGCGGCATCCAAGAACTGCTTCCAAGAAGAATACCGATCATCCGATAGCTTGAAAGCGACGGTGGGATTGCGCTTGGGCTTGAACGGTTTTTGGATAAGTTTCAAATGAGCCTGAGCTGGGGTTCGTCCGCCTTTCCGCACGTTACACCGAACGCAAGCGCAGACGATGTTCTCCCAGCAGCTCTGACCGCCTTGCGATCGTGGGATTACATGGTCCAAGCTCAGTGCGGACGTGGCGAACTTCTTGCCGCAATACTGACACATGTTCGAATCGCGGGCGAAGATGTTGCGACGATTGAATTTCACCTCTCGTCGCGGAAGCTTTGCAAACGTTAGAACGCGAACGATTCGCGGTATGGCAAGTGAGAATCGAATCGTGCGAATCCAATCGTGCTTAGCTGGCTCGAATGTATGACGGAATGCACTAAGCTCCGCCCAATCGTCGAAATTGTATGAGACGTATTGGCCGTCCTCGACGGATACCACTTCGGCGACAGGTTGTTGCTCTTCGTCGGATTTGCACAACAACATGAACGCTCGCCGTACACTGACGACACGAAGAGCCATATAGTGGGCATTGAGCAACAGGACACTGCCTTCAAGCGGCCTGGGATGAGTGGCTGAAATGCTGGCTGCGAAGATCAAACCTCCTTCCGAAAGTACACGCCGACCGTGCGACGTAAGACACGTTCTTCGAGAAAGCCTCAGCTATTCTAGCTCGTCGCGAACGCAATCTCAAGCATATTCTGATCGGCTTGTAACGCCATTGCGTACGAAAAATTCACGATGATTCTTCAAGAGCGGCTGAAAACGTCTTCAGATTTCTCGCGGCATGACGGAATCGCCGCGTTCGCTACGAGGTAGAGTCACAAAAAGATGGTTTACACGACAGGAAACGGTCACTTGACCTGCCATGCGGTCCAGCGAAATCAAGGATTTGAATCACGCGGACTGCGAAGAGGATCAACAATGCCTGTCGAATTGCCGTCGCCCGTACTTGCACCGGTCGATAGGCTTGCCTTTCGACGAGTTGGCTTTTGATTGAGATTGCGACGTGCCGTGCTGACGACCGAAGGTCGAAGGTGGGGCGTGTGCTTAGGTCTGGCGCATAACACCGACCCATCCTTAGACACAACGAACGCGGCATCGGTACGCTTGTTCGCGACGACGAGAGATGATTCGTCAAGCTTAATCGAACCATGAGGTTTGCCGGTCCTGCGATCAACAATATCTATGGTGTTATCTGTTCTGTAGATTAGATCGTTGCCATCCATTTGTGCGGCCAGGGTTTGGCCGGACTGAAGTCGCCAGAGTTCTTTCCCTGTTCCCGCATCGATTGCCAACATCCCGACACCCGGGCACGCCTGGTAGATGGTGTCGCGCGCCACGACCGGGCCAACGTCTAAAGGCTTGGTCGTCCGATGTCGCCAAATGACGGACCCGGTCTTCAGGTCCAGTTTGTACAATGATCGATCTTCGCACGGTACATAGACACCGTCAGCGTCAACGACAGGGTCGCCCGAAACGCCTCCGCCTAGACTTGTCCTCCAGTTGAACGCTTTGTTATAAGAAAAACAGGAAGCTACCACGCCACCTTGTGAGGCGAATAGCAACTTGTCACCGTCATGTAGAACGGGCGTGGAAGTAACCGGGCCACCTGATAACACTTCCCAAAGCAGCAACGGCTTGCGAGACCCCGTACAAAGCCATTGCATGGAATAGACTTTCCCATCCGTGCCGCCCATAAACACGGCGTCATTGATGCCGACGGCGCTACTGCTCGGAACGAATGACGTTTCAAAGGATGCCAACGCTTTCCCCGTGTAGCGGTCCAGGATGTTTGTTTCTTGGCTTGTGGAAATGATGACCGGGCCGGTGCCGTCGCGGTTCAGCATGTGGTTGGGCTTGAGGATTCGGTAGTTGCGGTCAGCGAGCTTTTGCACCCATCGAATAAGCCCTTCTGCGGCTGTGACCGAAAAAACCAGACCGTCTTTTGTTGAGATGTATAACGTGCCATCGACCAGGTAGGCTTCGTGAACTGCGTCTCCGTCTATCATGGGCAGTTGCAGGTCCCAGTATTTGATTAGGCCTGCGCTTTGCAGAGCATCATCGGACACAGGTGGGGCGCCCACCACGAACGGATGAAACGAGAGTACGATCAAGGCTGAAAGGACCGCGTAGCGTCGAGTATATGGCATAAGAGAATCCCGGTTGGAGGGTAACCCCAAAGATGCGAATGCGTTGTTCATTTTGTTCCTTCGGTTTCCAGTTTGGCTTGCTACCGTTACTGCTTGATCTGGCTCCCCACTGACACAGGACTCGAAGTGAGTCCTGAAGATTCTTCCCGAATCAAGCATTCACCATACCATTTGACGGCAACATCATTCCAACGTCAAGTGCCCGATGCTCGCGGGGCATTCGATTCATTCAGGGGCTTTCCGGAATCGACCCCAATCGTCGCTCACTCATGGATTGTCGTGGAAAGGCTGGCCCCTGCTTTCTTCTCGTGATCGTATTTCTGCGATGAGGTCAAGGTGAGATCGAATCGTGTCCTGCAGGTTAGAACTTATGGTGATGGTATCGAAAATATGAGGCTTGCCCTCCGCTCGGGCGGAGAGATCCGCGATGAAGTCTTCCCAACTCCCTTCGTAAAGCGTATCTCGTATGCTGACGAGCATGGCTTGTTCGGGTGATAGTGCAGTTGTGTGGTCTTGATGGGGATCGTTACTTTGCATTACCAGATTCGCACGTCCGTTCGTTGACACGCTGCGAAGCGCATCGGTTCGTGCTTGCGGTGTTAGGACACTTCGGTGCAAGCGCTAGCAACCGGAAGTTTGCCGTCTGCCTGCGAAGAAGTATATAGCCAGCTTCGTGGTGATTCCACTGGTTTTGTGGCAGGGAAATTTTCCCAGGCAAGATTGATGTTGGATTGTCGCTTTTGCCAATGTCGTGCGATTTCTGCAGGCGTCGCCACCCAAACGCTGTCATCTGCCGCCAACCAGCGCATGGCTTCTCTGTATGAATTGAGCCAGTCAGGTCTCAACGACAACTCAGCTTCCGCGTGAACGCAGAAGCTGGCCACACCGCCGATCGATTTGATACGCTGCAAAGCAGAGACTTGTTTGGTGAAGAAGCTTCGTGGTGGAAGGCCTGACAGTGCAAGGTTCCAGTCTTCTGGAACGTTCGTTGGAATTTCCAGGACGTCGGTGTTTCGTACCCTGAACGGAAAGCAGGTCGAACATCCTTCTCTCTTGTTGGAAAGCCCGGACGTTTGATCCAGCACATCGTGCATGCTCATGTCATAAGCGAACTGGCCATCCATTGCGGAGAAAAGGGCGGACGAATGAAGATAGCTGGGCGACCGAAAGCCGACGATCTCGTAGTGCTCGATCATTTTGGCGAGCTGGCGGAATCGATCCCGAATTTCACCCAACGGCAACGAAGCGATTCGATGATCGTGGTACAAGCCATGACAAGCGATTTCATGGCCCGCATGATGCAAAGAGTCGAGAGTGCATCGGCCTTGCTCAAAGAGTTGGCCGACTACAAACCAGGCAGCGTGAAAATCTGCCTCATCCGTGGCACTTATTAACTGGTCAAACGCAGACTTGTTGGTGAAGCTGTGATTCGTGTCGATATCGGCCGTTAATGTCACGGCATATTGCTTGCTGCCAGGCCATAGTGGTAAGGCAGCTCCTCCTTGATATCGCTCTACAAGATTGCGAACGATTATTTTCCAGACGTCGGCGGATGGGTCAGCAGGGGATCGAGGGAACACAGGCTTCGGGCCACGCCGAAGCTTACGGATGAGGTTCATTGAAGCGAATCCGCCACGTCGAAGCCAGCCCGGTAGTGAATCAGGATTGACACCTAGCCGAACGTATAATGGCGTGTTCGGTGCCATATATTGTTCATTTTGGATAAACTCGATTGACGCATCGACGTCGAACCAAAAGCGAAAATCCCGATCGTTCGTGCGCGTGATGATGGGTATTCGGCCTTGGTCTGCCGTTTGGAAATAGGCCAAAGGCTTGCCGGTTGCCGTCGCATCTTCGTCCAATACCAGCCAGGACCACCATCCCGTCTGGCATTCAGAAGTGAGGGGGCCGCACAGTTCGAGAAGCTCATCAGTGAGTTCTACGCGGCCAAACAACGCGCAACGATTGGAAGCGTCGACTGGATGGCCGATGGCTCCATTGGCACCTACGCATTGCATATATTCGTCAGGTGCGAAACCCCAGAATCGAAAGCAATCTTGCATGTCCTTAGGAGACCTCCGCGACAAGGCCAAGCCTCATCGCGTACTCGTTCGCTATCGGTGTTTTCTTAAGAATTTTGTCGAAAGGGTTGAGAAGAGCCACGCTCTTTCGGCCCAAGCCGTTGGGTATGAACGCGAAATGATCAGACTTACTGATTTTCATTCCACATGCTTTGGCCATGGCTGACAAGTTAGAGACGTTTGATTGGCGAACTTCCGGAAACCATGTGCCGATTTCGTTCTTGTCAATCCAGGTCATCATGCGGTAGTACGGACATTGCCCGTTCATGTCGATCAGCACGATTCGGCCGGGTCGCCGAAGTAGTGCTTTGTAACGCGAGATACTCTCCTGCTTGTTTGGGTAGTAGCTGAACGTATTGATGCCGATTACGACATCAAACCCTTCAGCGATTTCAGTCTCAGGCAATACATCGCCTGGTTTCTCGCAGTCGCCTTGTACAAAAACCGCGTCCGGGCAGCGTTGCTTCGCTTGTGCAATGATTTGACTGCTTATGTCCATTGCGACAACGGTATGTCCGTGGTCCAGCATCCATCGCGTATAGAAGCCCGTACCACATCCCAGCTCCAGGATTCGCGAATTCGCCGGAAGCGCATCATAGAGAAACGGCTCGTAGTAGTTTTTGAAATTGTGGGCTTGTCCTGCACACTTCACACCGTGCTTCACTTCGTATACGTCTGCGAACTCGTCGTAGTATTCCTGGACTGCTTTCTTTTTGTCTGCCATGGCCGCAATTCCGAAAAGTGGTGTCATCCAAGCATGGATACGAAGACGGCGATGCCTCCATTCAACTTGGGCGTTCCAGGTCCGATATTGGACCTCGATGGATTCATCGGTGGAAAAATAGGCGTGCTTTAGCTTCGGTACGATTCGCCAAACAGGGATTCTGTCAGGAATCTTGCGATTTCGAGGATTCGCAGCGATGTCCGTGAGGCGTGCATGTTTGTGGTACGGTCAGTTGGAGGGCCGTTTCCGAACGAGGTTCACAGATCGACCTGTTCAGCTGGTAGTATTGTGGCGCGAACCTCGCCAAATCCGACGCGATAGCCGTCGCCCTGACACCATCCTTTGATGATGACCGTGTCGCCGTCTGCGAAGAATTTTCGTTCGCTGCCGTCGGTCAGCGTGAGAGGTTTTGTTCCCTTCCAGCAGATCTCGAGCATACTGCCGCGAGACTCTTCGGTTGGGCCCGATATGGTTCCAGAGCCGCATAGGTCGCCGGCTCGCATTGCAGTGCCATTGACTGTGTGGTGCGCCAGTTGCTGAAACATGCTCCAATACAAGTGCCGAAAATTTGTTGCCGTGATGCGCATCGGTTCGTCCATCTTTTCGCTCTTGATGAAGGCTTCGAGGTTAATGGCGTAAGCATCTTGACCATCGCCCTCAAGATAGGGAAGTACCTTAGGCTCTTGTGGCGGGCTTGAGGTGCGGAATGATTCGAGAGCATCAAGTGTAACCACCCACGGGCTGATCGAAGTGGCAAAGGATTTTCCAAGGAATGGGCCGAGCGGTACATATTCCCATTTCTGAATGTCGCGAGCACTCCAGTCGTTCAGCAATACCATGCCGAAAATGTTCTCGCGAGCCTGTTTTGTATTGATACGCTCGCCTGGCTTATTGCCGGTCCCAAGAAAGAAACCCATTTCGAGTTCAAAATCCAACAGGCGAGACGGCCCGAAGGTGGGGGCGTCCGCCTCGTCTGCTTTGGTTTGCCCCAAAGGCCGTCGAATGTCTTGCCCTGAAACGAAGATCGTGCTGGATCGACCGTGATAACCGACCGGCAAGTGCAACCAATTTGGCATTAAGGCGTTTTCCTTGCCTCGAAACATGATGCCGACGTTCGTTGCGTGCTCCTTCGATGAATAGAAATCTGTGAAATCGCCGATAGCTACGGGGAGCTGCATTTCTACGTCAGCCATATGAAGCAACGCACGCTCTCGCAGTGCTTTATCATCTCGAATCGTCCCACAATCGAGGGAAAGGAGTTCAGTGATTCGCCGCCGAGCCTCTTTCCATGCAGTTCGACCGCAAGCCATGAAGTCGTTAAGACCATCGCGGGCAAAAACATTTTCCTTGGCAAGACACGTTTTAGAGAATAGGCCAGCTTCATGTACTTCCGCGAGATTCAGAACCATATCGCCAATCGCAACACCCACCGCAGTAAAGCCGTCAGATTTCTTGAAAACTCCATAGGGCAGGTTTTGGATGGGGAAGTCGCTCGTTGATTCGACATCAACCCAGGAAGTCAGTCTGGATTCGTGTGATTGCACCATAGTTGGTATTTCTCCTCCTCGCGCGGTGGGACTTGCCGAGCGAAGACAATCTTCGACGGCAATCGCCGAGCAATGTGTAACGCAGCGCAATCCCCTACGCAATACCCCCTATATGATTCGGGCGACGTAATTTTGGTGTCGGGTTTTTGGTTGAAACTACGGCTGTTCCGGGACGAGCAATACAAGGCCTGCATCACGAAGGCTGCGCTCAATGACCTGACGATCGCCCACATCCACACGAAGGTAGAGCGTAGGCTCTTTGCCGTCACGGCGCATATTGCAAACGACGGCGCTGATGACGCTCGACTTGCGGTCCTTGATGGCTCCGAACGCAAAGGCAAGATCTTCACCAGGTGCAGGAAGAGCTACTTCGATAATCCCACCCTCACGATCCAGGCCTAGCATTTCGTGAAACGCACGGAGTGCGTCATGTTTGGTAAATATGCCCACCAACTTATCATGCATGAGAACAGGCAACGCGTTAATACGTTTGCTCCAGAGCATGGACACTGCCTGATCGAGGGTGGCATTGAGCGGAATCGTATCCGGGTCAAAAACCATGACCTCGGCAACTCGGATAGACGCGCCCTTTTCCACGTCGTAACCAATCGCAGCCCGAATGGCTACGTCTGTAATAAGTCCGGACAATCGGCTTGATTCATCAACCACGGGCAATTGGTGGATTCGATGCTCTTCAAGAAGTGATTGCGCTGCGAAAACCGAAGCTTGATCCTGCACGGTGATTGGCGAGCGCTTCATGTGGTCGGCAACGAACATCCCGGCACCTCGGCTCATCTACGAATGAACTATTCCCAAGACTTCCGCAAGCCTGGCCAACTCGAACGGTTTCTCCAGTGTTGTCACATTGGACGATTGAGGTGTCGCGGAACAAGGCTGAGTGACCATTCGCACGGCCCGCACATTTGGGTTGCAGGTGCGGGCATGACTTTCAATTTCGTCGGCTCCGTGGGCGGGGAGATCGTCCGCAATGGCCACGGCATCGACAGGCCCGACGTCCAGTAATTCATGTGCGGATTCCACAGAATCTGCAGCGATTACAGTCGCTAAATCCTGCAGGTATTGCTGCATTGACCAGCGTGTCAAACGATCCGGCTCGACAATCAACAGCTTCATCGTATTCACCGGTTCGTCCGACAATGGTTTACCATCCGTGAAAATCATGCTTATGTCCGCATACACCTTTTTAGGCCCTAGGTGAGACCTCAAGCATTCACTGTGCCAACGGTTGAATTAAGTCGTATAAGTGATTTGATGTTCGCCTCAAGTGCCCCCGGTTGCATGTTGAGACTTGCCGGACTTTGGGACCAATGTGGATTCAGAAGTCGTGTCACGCGCTGAGTGCGCCATATCGCGCGGTTCTTGTGCTATTGTCCACAAGCCATCCGATAATGCACATCGCGAGGAAGTAGGAGCGGACGGATGTTGCATTCACCACGACGAACTCGAAGAGCGGGTCCAGTATGTCACCATACTACCCCTGTCGTGCTGGACCTGGCGCTTCTGCAGTCGAATGCAAGGCTTCGATTTGGCAGTCAGGCGTCGTCGAAGTATCGTAGATACATACATCTGCTCTGCTGGATGGTGCGGACGCACAAAGGCAGGGTTATTCTGGATGTAAGGCTGCTTGGTGAAGACCCAATTAGGAACATCCATGCATAGACCCCGTATCGACGACATGAAAGCCTACGTTGGTTTTGGCGATGCTGACGCGCGCAACATCGTGGAATTGTCGCCCGACCTTCTCGGTGCGATCCCAAGAATCGTAGATCATTTCTACGAAGAGGCCGCACGGCATCCCGATGCGATTTCGGTCTTCACCGGCGGTGCCGACCAAATCAATAAACAGCGAAGCGTTCTGGAAGAGTGGATGAGACGATTGTTCGTTGGTTCATACGACGAAGCATATTTTGCCAGTCGCATCGCAATCGGCGAGGCCCACGTTCGCGTTGTGCTACCTCAGCATTACATGATCACAGCAATGGAAGTTGTTTGGCAAGGATTTGAGTCTGCTGCGCAGCAGTCCAACGTGACGGGTAAAGATGTGAAACTGAGATCGCTACGCAAATTGCTTTCGTTGGAACTCTGCGTGATGCTCGAAGCGTATCGTGCAAGCTATGCTTCCAAGATTCGAGAAACAGAGCACAGCAGGGTGGAAGAACGACTGACAAGAGCAGAGCACTTAGCCGAAATCGGTCAACTTGCAGCCTCCCTCGCGCACGAGATCAAGAATCCTTTAGCGGGAATTAGCGGTGCAATTCAAATCATTCGAGATGGCATGGCGAATGATAACCAGCATAGGCCTATCATTGCCGAGATTCTCAGCCAGGTCAGTCGGCTTGATGCAGCCGTTAAGGATCTGCTACTTTATGCGCGACCGACACCGCCCACCAAACAGGAATGTCGGCTTGGCGATATGGTTCGGCGCATGCTGACCCTCTTGATGACCGAGCCAGCTTTGAAAGGGATTGAAGTAGACTTTGACCCGTCACTGGAAGATGTAGTGATTTGCTGCGACGAAGGGCAAATTGAGCAGCTATTCATAAACCTCGTCCTCAACGCGGCGCATGCGTGTAGTCGAGAGATAGGCTGCATCACCGTCGCTGCTTCAGATCGCGAAGAAGGGGTGGAGTTTGTCGTTTCTGATAACGGGGCAGGCATGTCCAAAGATATTTGCGAACGGGCGATGGAGCCATTTTATACGACCAAAGCGCGGGGGACCGGCTTGGGGCTTCCAATCTGCCGGCGTATCGTTGAATCGCACGGCGGAAGAATGACGTTGCAGAGTGAACCCGGTCAAGGCACGCGGGCGAGTGTTTTTCTACCTGGCATGAAGCAGGCATTGAGTGTCGCGCCAGCATAACAGGATGATTCCATGGGTGTACGAGTTTTAATCGTTGAAGATGAACAGCTGATTCGGTGGTCGCTTCGTCAAAAACTGGAGACGCAGGGTTACCATGTGACGGAGAGCGCAGACGGGACGAGCGCGCTTCTTGAGTTAGAGAATGACGTATTTGATCTGATTATGCTGGACTACAAACTGCCGGACATGACCGGACTTGACGTGCTTCGTAAGGTTCGAGAGGTGGACACGGATGTCGTTGTCATACTCATGACCGCATATTCCAGTATTGAGAGCGCTGTGGATGCGATCAAGCTGGGCGCTTACGACTATCTGACGAAGCCGTTTGACATGGACCAGCTCATCCGGACTGCCGAAAAGGCGCTGGAAACTACCAAGCTGCGACGAGAGGTCCGTGAGCTTCGCCGGCACTTACAGCACGAGTACGACGTAAAGCGGATTATGGGCAAAGCTCCATGTATGCTCGAGC
This sequence comes from Phycisphaerae bacterium, assembly GCA_029260035.1. Lineage (GTDB taxonomy): Bacteria > Planctomycetota > Phycisphaerae > UBA1845 > UBA1845 > OFTM303. The sequence continues at coordinate 49,298 of JAJDEA010000069.1, read as the reverse complement.
TATTTGACGTGATTGCAAGTGTTTGCGAAAGCAGTGCTTCCACAGTATTTCTAAGAGGAGAATCTGGTACAGGCAAGGACTTGGTCGCACGCGTGATTCATTACAATTCAGACCGAGCGCCAAAGCCATTTATGAACATAACATGCACGGCGCTGTCCGAGTCGTTGCTTGAGAGCGAGTTATTCGGGCATGAAAAAGGGGCGTTTACCGATGCGCGAACGACCAAGAAAGGCCTCTTCGAGATAGCCGATGGCGGCACAATTTTTCTCGACGAGGTTGGGGACATGCCCGCTGGGTTGCAGGCAAAACTTCTACGATTCCTGGAGGATCGAACATTTCGTCGAGTTGGCGGAACCACGGAAATCTCTGTTGATGTTCGTGTGATCGCCGCAACCAATCGGAACATTGAAGAAGCGATCGAGCAGGGGCAGTTCCGAAGCGATCTTCTCTTTCGCCTGAACGTGATCACCGTTCAACTTCCGTCGCTTCAAGAACGCACGGGCGATGTCAAGATATTGACGCAGCATTGGGTGACGGATTTTGCAGCCGACTTTCGAAAACCCATCACCCGTGTTTCCGAAGCCGCTTACAAGAAACTGGAGGCATATAGTTGGCCCGGCAATGTGCGCGAACTTCGCAACGTAATTGAACGGGCGGTGCTCCTTGCGAAAGGTGATATGATTGGGCCTGGTGACATCGTGGTTGGCACTACCGATCAGGCATCTGAAGAATCTGATGGAGGGTACATACTTCCGCCGGAGGGGATCGATCTGCGCGAACTCGAAAACAGTCTTGTTCGGCAAGCCCTGGCACGAACCAACAACAATCAGACCCAATCCGCCAAACTTCTGAGCCTCACCAGAGACGCATTCCGGTATCGCCTGGAAAAGCTAGGTCTGCTTTAACGGTTCCATTTGACATGGACAGAATTTCAGGGCGCGATTCTTTCAACGAGGATGACAAACCGCGTGCGCTATTGTTATGTGGTCTTCAATCGCGCTGCCCGCGAGGATGGACGCGTTTTTTTGCGCCTTTCTTAGCGGATGACGGCTTTTTTTTGGCGGGCCCTTTGCCCGCTCCCTTTGCAGATTTCCTGGCTGCTCCCGTTACGACGAGTTCCGGAAGTCCCTTTAGTTCCTTGATTCGATCACGCAATTTCGCCGCTCTTTCAAATTCCAGCGCTTCCGCCGCATCGAGCATTTCCTTTTCCAAAGCCGCGATGAATTCAGTGCGGTCCAGCTCTTCTTCCGACGCTTCAATTGCTTCCGCTGCAATCTTGTGAGCACGAACGATTTGTTCAAGGTTGGAATGAATCGCTTTCTTGATCGATTCTGGTGTAATGCCATGCTTTTTGTTGTATGCCGTCTGTAGCTTGCGACGGCGCTGCGTTTCGTCCATCGCGCGCTGCATACTTCCGGTAATCCTGTCGGCGTAAAGCTTGACCTCGGCGTTCACATTCCGAGCGGTTCGCCCAATCATCTGAACAAGTGACGTTTCGCTGCGCAAAAATCCTTCCTTGTCCGCATCGAGTATGGCTACGAGCGACACTTCAGGCAGGTCAAGCCCTTCGCGCAAGAGGTTTACTCCAACCAGCACATCAAACTTCCCCTCTCGAAGCTCTTTGAGAATCGACACGCGTTCTAGTGTATCAATGTCACTGTGCATATACTTGCAACGAAAACCCTCCTGCTCAATAAACTGTGACAAGTCCTCAGCAAGCCGTTTAGTCAACGTGGTTACCAGAACCCGCTCGCTTACGCTCACTCGCTCTGCGATGCGCTGAAGCAGGTCGGGAACTTGCCCTCGAGCAGGAAGCACTTCAATTGGCGGGTCGATGAGACCGGTAGGCCGAATGATTTGCTCGACGATTTCCCCGGCGCATTGCTTCAGTTCGTAGGGGCCGGGCGTAGCGGAGACAAAAACCGCCTGATTCCACATGCCCTCGAATTCTTCAAACCGCATAGGACGGTTATCAAGGCAACTAGGCAATCGAAAGCCGTGCTCGACGAGTGTTGTCTTTCTGGCTCGATCTCCATTGAACATGGCGCCGACCTGAGGAATTGTGACATGCGATTCATCGACAATCAGAAGGAAGTCGTCCGGAAAATAATCCACGAGGGTGAAAGGCTTAGCTCCAAGTTCCGTGCCATTCAGGTGGCGCGAATAGTTCTCAATACCCGAGCAATAGCCTACTTCGCGAAGCATTTCGACGTCGTATTTCGTGCGTGCGAGCAGCCTTTGCGCTTCCAACAGCTTACCAAGCCTGCGGAACTCCATGATTCGTTGGTCCAGCTCTTCAAGAATATTCTCTGTGGCTTCAGCAACGCGATCTTCCGGCATGATGTAATGCACAGCCGGGAAAATAAAAACCTTTTCGAGTTTGCCCAAAGACTCCGCCGTGAGTGGGTTGATCATTTCCAGGTTTTCGATTTCGTCGCCGAACAACTCGATGCGATAAGCAAACTGCTCATGGGCGGGATGAATCTCAACAACGTCGCCACGAACGCGGAATGTTCCGCGCTTAAAGTCAATGTCATTGCGATCGTATTGCAGGCTGACGAACTTTTTAAGCATGTCGTCGCGATCGAGCGTGTCGCCTACATTTAGGACGATCACACTTGCCTTGTAGTCGTCCGGCGAGCCAAGGCCAAAGATGCAGGAAACGCTGGCGACGACGATGGCGTCACTTCGAGAGACCAACGTGCTCGTGGCGCTAAGGCGAAGTCGATCGAGGTCGTCGTTCCGGGAAGCGTCTTTCTCTATGTAAATGTCTCGCTGTGGGATGTACGCTTCCGGCTGATAGTAGTCATAATAACTGACGAAATACTCGACGGCGTTATGAGGAAAAAGATCATGAAATTCCTCATAAAGCTGTGCAGCCAGCGTCTTGTTATGCGAGATGACCAACGTCGGCTTATTCAGTTTGGCAATCACATTCGCCATGCTGAACGTCTTGCCCGACCCCGTTACGCCGAGCAGACATTGGTATTTCGTGCCACGCCTTAGCGCATTCGTGAGTTTTTTGATCGCAGCAGGCTGATCGCCGCTAGGCTCAAATGGGCTGACTAAATCAAATGTTTCCAACTCTCGCTCCGAGTAATCCCTGCACTTTCGCGAAACAATCGTAGCCCTCTCTGCGAATTACTTCAATCTTGAATCACAGCTATACATAGGATTGCCGCACCCTGATGTCCAATCTTCGCCGATGGCATTTCTGCGCCACGACTTGACGGCGGTGGGGGTTCCGCATTAGCTTTGCGCACGAAGTCGCCCCCATCGTCTAGTGGCCTAGGATATCAGGTTCTCATCCTGAAGACAGGGGTTCGAGTCCCCTTGGGGGTGGTGACGGAAGAACGAGATTCGGCGTGCAAGATAGCTGTTCCACCCGAGCGGAGTAAGCATGATGCGACACGTTGCGTCGTTCCTCGTTGTTTCTTTCATTTCATTGGGTGTCCGGCCTGCGTTGGCTGAGACCTACCCGACTCAGTACTACAACATCCACACAGATTTAAGCAGGTCCGATGTGCGCGAAGCGGCGCTGCGCATATCGAAGATGGCGGAGGAATACCAATCAAGGACCAGGGGGTTCGCCGGAAAAATCACGACGAAGCTTCCGTTCTATCTGTTCAGCAACCCGGCGGACTACTTCGCCGCAGGCGGATTGGCCAACAGCGCTGGCGTATACACCGGCGATAAGCTCATGGCCATCGCAGGCAAGCCTACCAGTGGCGATACCTGGCGCCTTGTACAACACGAAGGTTTTCATCAATTCCTGCACGCCGTTATTGGCGGCGATATTCCCGTTTGGCTCAATGAAGGGATGGCTGAATACTTCGGTGAGGCAATCTTCACGGGCGACGGCTTTGTGACGGGAGTAATTCCAAACTATCGGCTTGGCCGAATCCAACAAGCCATGCGTGCGGGAGCATTTGTTGCGATCCCACAAATCATGGTGACGGAGAGAGGGCAGTGGAATCACGAGATGAAGACTGCCAACTACGATCAAGCGTGGTCGATGGTGCATTTTCTCGTTCATGCGGAGAGCGGAAAATACCGGAAGAGCCTGGACGGCTTTCTGCGCGAAGTAAGCAGGAAGGGGCTGAGCTGGGAAATCGCCTGGCGGAAGAACTTTGGCTCGGGGGTTGGAGATTTCGAGAAACTCTGGCGTTCCTATTGGCTTGGCTTGCAGGAGAATCCAACAAGCGATATGTATGCGCAAGCCACTGTCGCGACCATGACGAGCTTCTTGGCCCGCGCCTATGCCGGGAAACAGACTTTTCGTTCAGCGGACGAGTTCTTCGCTGCCGCCAAGGGGAAGACGCTCAAAATGTCGTCAAATGATTGGCTCCCACCTGCTCTGCTCGAACGCGCTCTTAAGAACGCTCCACAACTCGGCAAGTGGTCCTTAGAGCCTAAAGGGCGAGGCTCAGCAGCGTTTTCATGCACGCTCAATGCAGGCTCGAAACTAACGGGCACGTTCGTCGTCAAGAAAGGTAGAGTCCATCGCGTAAACGTTGAGCTGAGTAGTGCAAAATGAACGGCATAGCGGGGGACGGGAATTTCAAAGCGAGTCTATTAGCAGCTCGTAGGATTGCGCATGTCCTTCATCGGACGATATGACAAATGCAAGGGGGACTGCGTGCCTGTGGTTGTTTGAACCAAGAGTTCGGTTGAATCTATTTTTCCCGTTTGATGATTTGCGTCACGACAAACCCTGATCCGCGATTGGCTGGACGAGAGCCAACAACCTTGATGTTCCCGTTTTCGTCTGTTTCATGCACGGGCACGACTGGATGCGATTCAATATCTCCCGAAGGTTGATAGGGCGTTCCCTCAACGTGATGTCCGCGCAGTGACACACGCTGTCCTTTGAGGTTTTGGAGGTCCGCAGTCGAAACACGATCCGACGGACGGAGCGTGATACTTCTGTGTTGTGCCTCCTGCCATTTCTTGTCGCCGTCAACGCAAGTATGGATGGCATAACCCATGTCCAGAATGTAATAAGGATTGCTTGGGGCGTTCCATGAACGGAACGATTTGACGTTGGTTCGTTTTTCCAAAACGATACCATCCATGACTCGGGATTGGTCATGCGTTTGAATTTCAGGTTTGGTCGCACACCCTATGAACAAGGAGGTGCAACAAACTGCGATCAGTGCCTTCATTCTGTTTTCATCCAACAATGAATTGAATGGTTGCGCACGCCATGTCGCACGTTGCAACCGGCGGCATGTTGTGAGGCATGTGCTTTACATCGGAACCGAATCAAACTCGGCGAACATCTGTTGCGATTCCGCCAGCTTTGCGAGGGGCGTATAGTCGCACGCAGCGCCGAACTCTTCCCAAAGCGATTGAACAGCCGGGCTGTTGTGTGCCTGTTCTACGGCATCTTTGGATCGCCACTCGAAGATTTCGACGATGGTGCCATCTTCTGAACGCATAACATAAGCAGGCTTATCCGTCACAAGCTGCTCCGCCCGCAAGACCTGCAAATGCTTCTTGACAGCCGTCAATAGCTGCTGCTCCTTGCCTGCCTTCGGCGTGTACGCAACGATTACAAAACGACTCATGATTGACTCCTTGGTTTTGCCGTTTAACAATATTAACTTGCCCTGCACCTTATGGGCACTTTGATTTCAGGCTCACTCTTGCACACCTTCGGATTGTGTGGCAGGCGAGAAACAAATACCTATGTTCTCCTGTAGGGCTCGCCTTACATTACAGCCCGGGCTCGCGCGCAATCCCCTCGCAAGATCTTGTGCAATAATTCACCAAGTCCGCTTCATGCATGCTCCGTTGCCGGATCTGAAGGTTTTGCGTCTGATATGCGGATGGCCGATGTCATGTGTTCTGAATAAGGATTATCAACTTGGTAGACTTCGATTTTGCCTTGTTCATTCAGTGACTCAACCATCCGATGGCTATGGAATGTCGAAAACCCTCTGCCGAGCAAATTGCGAATGAAGTGTGTTATGCCAACGAAGCCACCCTTACGTTCGAATTCTGTCTGATGGGATTGGAGTTGGTTCAAGAACTCGCTTTCGGTAATTGGCTGTAGTTGACCACTATTTTCGCTGATCGTTTCTTGCAGCGTTTCACGTTCTTGTCGGGTAATCTCCAATGTTGTGGTTTTTCTGTCGGCCTCCTTGATGATTGTACGGAGTTCTTCGAAGAGTTGCTTGCCAGATTCGAGATCCTCGACTGTAAAAAGGTTGTCATGAGCGATTTTGTTTCGCAAGTACTCAAAGTCTTTCCATTTCTCTTTGAATCCTTGGTCCGCAAAGGATTCCTTAAAGAACTTCTGGTAGTTTGTTTGCAATTCGGCTTTCAAATCACGGATGGCATCAACAGTCTCTGGTAAGCCCTTGATCTTTGCAACGATATCATCACGAGTAAGAAAGCCGGATGATTGCTCATAAACCATGGCTCCTAATTCACCAAAGTCCGTGAGATAGGTAAAGTTATCCACATGGCGACCAAATATCTTCTCGTTTTTCTTCCGCATCTTGACTTTGTCATCGACTTCGCGCGGTGCCGTTTGCTTCCACCATCCTGGTCCAAGTTGAATTGTCATGAACTTGATCAAATAGCCGCGTAAGAGATTCTCTATTCGATAAAGAAGCGGATATAGATTGCATGCGATTTCACGAGACACCTCATCGCGGACGACATAGAGTGGACCGAATTGCTGTCGCTCCTTGAGATAGGCAGTCAGAGGTTCGCGTAATGACTCAATCTTGTTGAAGCTACCTTCTAGACCAATTAGGTAAGCACGACCGAAAAGCGGTTCGTCGATACCAGTTGTTGGGGGTTCCACTTGGGTTACGGCAAGAGAAGTGTCGCCGTCATTGATTTGTAGATTCGATTCATCAATCGATGGCGACTGCCAGATAATGGACAGCCCACGCAATGCGTGCAGCAGGCCGAGTTCATTATTGGATGGAGCGTCGCTCTTGTGATCGACGGCGAGCAATTCAAACTTAAGACGTTCGGACATTCTTGTGCATCCTATAGGAACGATATCGATCCATACGCGCACCTTGGCCTACGGGCCAGTATATCACGTTTCCCGATCGTCTGCCAGAAGTATGCCAAACCCTGAACCTTGTTCCCCGAATCCGGTCTTGTCCTAACAACACTTTGGCGCGACTCCGGTGCGGATTTGGCGTTCAAGAGCAGGCGCATCCGTTTGAATGTCCGTACGGGTTTGGATTGGGGGCAAGGATTCAGTACAATGGCAGCCCCGGAGACGCCAAATGGGAAATCCCGAAAGGAAAGGAGCAAGGGATGCCAGACAAACCGAATTATGTGTCACCAAGTACAATCAAAAGTCTATGGCAGGAATATCGCGTCTTCGCTGACCGGCTGGAACTGGATACGCATTACGGCCTGATCAGCGTTCCATTCGAGCAGGTCGAGATGATTGAGCTTCGCGAGTCCGATGTCGGTGGATTGCTCAAGGGGGATTTACAACTGCGGAACTTTCGCCCCGCGTTCAAGCTGGATTGGGCGAATTTCCTTGAACATATTGTCATCGACAAGTCAGAAGGAGTCTTTCGTCGTATCCTGCTCACACCGGATGATCCGCCCGCTTTCAAGCGGTGTTTGGATGACGCCTTAGCGGCGTTTCACGGCAATCCACGAGACTGATCGATTGCTGCTGACTTGGTGACAGCGGGTGAGATCGGTGGCGTGGATCAAGTTAGAGTGCGACGCCCAGGAGTCGCATCCCATCGCGCAAGAAGAGGATCGAGAATCCTGCAAGTACGAAACCCGGAATGCGATTCATGCAAATTAAGCCTCGACTTCTAGAGAACCCTGTTTAGCGCCCAACCAAGTACGCCGCAAGGAACTCTGCTCCGATCAGAAAAGCGTGCAGGCCAACAATGAACTAATGGCAATCATCCGGCTGATTTCAGATTCGAGGGATTTCGGTCGATGTGTGCAATCTGTCCCTTCTTGAGCCTAGGATCGCTATTCAATCCGTAGTAAAGCGCGCATCACCGCTTTGATCTCAAGAGAATCTGGTCTAGCGCTACATTGGGCCGTGCGGGTCTGTGGACGCCAAAGGCACGAACATCCGATTTGGTAAGAAATCGCAAGAACAAACCCCCGATCTTACAAATACCGACGGCGGTTATAATGGGAACGGGGCATCAACGTGTGCTATAATGAAGATAGTATGATTGTAACTCCGCCTCATGTTCCGATGTCGTCGAAGCGTGGCGAGTGTACGCGCTGTCGGCAAGCCAACCCGAAACTCGCGAACTTCTGCAGCCGTTGCGGTGCGAACCTGCGCGATGCGGAAGGCGTTCGTTCCTCCGGTCGTGGCGGGAGTGGGTTGGTCTTCATTGGGGTATTGCTGGCCAGCGCTTCTCTCTTCATTACGATTAGCATTGCGAGTTCGGTTGCCAAGAAGTCAGACCGACGTCCGCCGGTTATGCCGACAAGGCGGGCGTACGACCTGCCTAAGCACAAAGCTGAAGCGTTCTTCGAGATGCTGGCCCCAAAACGTGTGAATGTAGTGGTCCGCCGACAAGGTCAGAAGGTTGCAATTAAAGGAAGCGAAGCCGAGGCGGGCGCTTTGGATGATTTTGTTGAGTTGATTTCGCGTTATGATCACCTCGATCATGATGAAGTTCATCGTGCCATTGAACAGGCAACGCCGACATGGACTGTATCGAAGAGGTATAAATTTGCCAGTCGGCAGGCTGATGCGCTTTGGGTGATTCTCGCCTCTGACGATGTGCCCGTGCTTGTATCGAGGAGCGGTCGACGGCTGTCCGTCCGAGGGGCAGCTTCGGACATGCGATTATTGGATTGCATATCCGACATACTTCACGGCCGGCGCGTTGATTCTTATCTCCAACAAAAATCGAGCCGACGTGTTGTCACCTATGAGGGCAGCCGAAGCGCCGATTTACAGCGTCGGTATGGGCGCTGGCAAACTCACTGATTGTCCAACGGCTGGCAGTGGAAACGGCACAAACTTGCCTTCTTTCCAATATAGCCAACGCAAGGAGTCATCTTCAAGTGGGACATCGAATCGGAAAGTAGCTTCGCTGGGTTTGCCGTTTTCTCCTATACCCGAGACCTCCACGGCAACGTCTGCGAGTTCGACGACATCACCCAAAGCCAAAGGCACCTGATCGCCTCGGAAAAGCTGATCGCCCGGATGCGTGAGGAAGCCAGCCTCTGGTTGAACGACAAGTGTATTCGCATCTTCTCGCTTGATGGTCACAGCTGCCATGCTTGGCGAAATGCCACGAGTGTGCTTCGGGACGGGGTATCCCGCGGATTGACACATGATGGGTAGCCAGCCGATGTGAAATGCGCTAGGGCCGTTTACGACGACCAGCGTTTTGTCTTCGATGTCAGAATCCAGCGGTATTTCAACCTCCAATTGTGCCAAGACACTTTTTGTGCCGGTCGGCATTACTGTGCGAATTGAGAGCATAACCGGCGCGAAAATCCCGTGCATGAACCAAAGAAATCCGACGGCAATCCTCGTGAATTTTTCAGGGCGAACGCCCGGCGGTGTCGATGTCTTCACATTTCCGATGAACTGCGCAACGATGCCCATGATCCCGAAGCCCAGGAAAAGAAGATTTCTGTCAGATGCAAGCGTCGCGCAACATGGGATCAGTGTCAGTGCTGTGCCGAGAAGCCAGAAACGCATCACGTTGTCGCGCCGAACCATTGGAAGTACAAGGATTGCTCCACAGGTCAAGAACAAGGCTGCGATACGCCAAATCCATGTCACATAATCAGAGCTTAGAACGATACTCAAATCAGGGGGCGGAAATGCAAACTGCCCCAGTAGGATTAGCGGTGCCTGAAGGATCAAGGACTGTGCGAAGCGGAGCGGGTCGCTTGCAGGGTCGGCGTATAATCCCATCCCTTCGCTTCCGTAGCCCATCGAAGACCAAACGAGTCGCCAGCTTAAAATCACGATACCAGCCGGGATAAGCGCGATGAATTTGTTGAGGAGGCTCTTACGAACGAGGAACAGCTCGTAGGAAAAAAGAAAGGCTGCGGTGGCAATACCACCTTCGGCGGAAACAAGACTGATGAGAAGGAAAATCGGTGACGCGACAGCACTGATGGTGCATGCCTTTTCCCGCCGGTAGTGGTGGGTCAATAACGCCATCAGGCCGAAGAAGACCGCGAGCAGCGCGTTGCGGTTGGAAATCCAGCCGAGGGTGGTCGCGTGAGCATCATCGATCGCGAAGAGCATTACGGCCAATCCGCCAACCCAAGCGACCTTCGTGGTCTGACGGTAAAACAACCCGGCGGCTATGACGACCAGGCCATACCAAATGGAGCTTTGGATGTGCATCAGGAAGGGCGATTCAGGCCAGGCGGTGAAATCCAGCCAATGCGTCAGCCAGGTAACCGGGCGAAAGAAGTTCGATTTGATGCGCGGATAGGTCCACCAGGGCCCAATGCCGATATCCATTGTCTCCTTCGCGTGAACCGGGTCGCCATCGATGAAGGTGAAAACGCCAGTCGGCGAAGCGTCGTTATGAAGCTTAATAGCCTCAGCCCCAACCGGATCGGTGAAGACCAGGCGAAAGATGTGGTCGTCACCCCAAAAGCCTGTGAAAAGAGCGGGAGAGGCAAGCAGGAACGAAATCAGGACAGCAAAGACGACGTTGCGACGCCCGCCGAGCCATTCTCGTAATCGGCCATCGTCGTCGGGGATCGTGGTCGAAGCCGAATTATCTCCGTTTGTGCTCTTCATTAAGGCCGCCCGTATCGTTATTTGCGCGAGGCATGGCAAGCGCGTTGTCGCCGTCGAAAGGGCAGATTCTCGGGCGATCCGGGCATTGGTCAATGCCTTCAAAGCAAAGAGGGGCGGAGATGGTCCTTTCCGGGTTGGCATTTTCTTTCCAAAGGCCTCAAAATGTCGATTTAGGCTTCAAATGGACGATTCGGTGGGCCTGCGGAATGTAAGGTGATCGCGTCCGAGGCCCGTTGGCTGGGCAATTCGGAAGCCGTCTGCTACCATTTCCCACCATGGCGCGGGAGCAAGACTTCCATATAGTTGTGTTCACAGACACGTTCTTCGAGACCAACGGTGTTTCGACGTACTACAAGACGCTTCTCGATTGGTGTCGAGAAACGGAGGGTATGCGGGTTACGGTTGTCTGCCCGGAGCGGGCGGACTTGGTGAATGAGGCCTTGCCCAGCCAGGTCATTCCTGTTCGGCCAAGCATTGGGATTCCAAACCCTTTCTATTCAGACCTTCCGCTGGGGTATTTTTCCCGCCCCGCGCTCGAAAAGATCCTGCGAGGCATTAAGGGTCCAAAAATTGTCCATGTGGCTACGTCCGGTGCGCTTGGCAAGGCAGGCGCCGCGGCGGCTCGTGGAATCGGCTTGCCTCTTGTCGGATGCTATCACACAGACTTACCTCTCTATGGTCGTATGTACGGTGGGAGCGTTGGAGGCCGATTCGGTGCCTGGCTGGGCAATCGGATGGCACTTTTTTTCGAGAAGCGTACGTTTAACCGCTGTCGGGCGATGTGCGTATCAAGTCTTTCCGCTGCACGAACCGTGCGAGGCTTCTTTCCCGATGAGCCGGTGATCATCCCCATACCGGTTGATCTAGGAAGATTTCGTCCGGGTGTTTCTCGGGATGATTGTTTCCGTCGCAAGTACGGTAGCGAAGGTCGAGCCTTGGTCGTAGTCGTTGGAAGAGTGGCTAAGGAAAAAAATCTTGATCTCGTTTGTGAGATGCTTGCGGATGACGATCGCATCGACCTGGTGTTTGTGGGAGATGGTCCGTACGCCTCGGAGTTGAAGAATCGCTGGAATGCGCGGGTGACAGGATTCCTTCAAGGTGACGATCTGCTGGCAGCTTTCCAGCAAGCCGATGTGCTTGTACAACTTTCGCAGAGCGAAACGTATGGGCTGGCTTTGGTGGAGGCGATGGCCTGTGGCTTGCCGGCGATTGTTCTGCGATCGCAGGGCTTTGTTGAGTCACTTGAGCCGGGTTGTGGCGTGGAAATACTGGAGCATGAGGAATTGTCTACGCTTGCCGATCGCTGTGTTTCGCTGGCAACCAATCGCGATTTACATAAGGAGCGATCGGCTCAAGTGCGGTCGCTTGCTGTTCAATTGAGTGTCGATTCAGTCTTCCCCAAACTTCGCGACTTCCATCGGACGCATGTTCAATTCGATCCGGTCAGGACAAAGTCGAACGGACGGACCAGAGATCATGCTCGAAACGGCGGTCTTCGTGTTCCGTCGTAATTCCAAATGTTCGATGTCGTTCAGTCGTTAAGCCAATACTTATCGCGTCGAACTTCTTCTACGAGCGCCTCAATCTTCTTCTTGAGCGCTTTCGTGATGCGCATAGCCTGCCGAGTTTCTGACCCTTCCGTGCGATCCGGTATCCAGGGTTCGCCTATGTTTATGCAGTAGGTTCCCCGTAGAGCAAGGACTAAGCGATAGACTCGGCCATCGACGACGGTGGCGAGCTTGGGGTATTCATTCAGACAGCGTTTAGGCGCGACGATCGCGAATGGAACGATCGGCACTTGGGTTCGCAGGTGCATCAGTGCGACTCCAGGATAGAATCGACCAAGCTGGAAGGGATCAAAAATGTCACCTTCTGGCGCGATCGCAACCGACTCTCCCTTTTCCAGGTATTTCAGCGCATTGATGACAACGTTGTGACTATGTTCTGGCATAGCGTTGATCTGTTCGAAAGCATCCAGAACCCATGCATTGAGCTTTGAACTATAGCCAGGGCCGCTTACGAAATGGACGGGCTTTGGGAAAATTGGGAGAACCCAAAACGGGTCGAAGGACATAATATGGTTGCTGGTGTAAATGACCGGCCCCGACGGTATTTTTTCCCGCCCCCACATATGGAAGTCCATAAACAAACGTTGATAGGCCTTCACTGATAGAACGAGAGATTGATAAAGCGTTCGTTTGATGAAATTCATAATGGTCTATGGCGTTGCTAATTGTTTATGGTCGTTGCCGACTTGTTTCTCGGGGGCAAGCGAGTTTCGGCTGATACAAAAAAATAGAACGGGCTCCAATAAGCGTGATGTCGCACGCAGGCAATCCAAGTATGGGAATCACTGCCAATACTTGTTCATACGAACGTCTTCGCACAGTTCAGCCACTCGATCTCTAACCTGCCCCACGAAATGCTCATCCGATTCATCCTTCCTGTCAGGCCCCATTACCTCGCCGACGTTGATACAGAACGGGCCGCGAAAAGTGACAAGGGTTTGGTAGGTGCGCCCTTCTATCGTGGGGCGAAACGGAATATCCCAAATTGATCGCTTCGGCATTACCAGAGCAATCGGGACGATTGGTGCGCCGCTCAAACGCTGTATTCTGGCGACGCCGGGATAAAACTTCCCTAGCTGAAAAAGCTCGTGGGCGTCACCTTCCGGTGCCATATAGATCGATTCTCCTTTGTTAAGGTACTCGACCGCCTTGTCCACGACGGTTCGACGGTGAGCTGGCATGGCGTTTATCTGTTCGAGCCAATCGAGGATTTTGGTGTTCATCCAGCCGTTGTAGCCGGGGCCGATCACGATATGAACGGGTTCGTTGAATACAGGTAACACCCAAAACTCATCGTAGGACGTTATGTGATTCGTTACGAAAATCTTGGGGCCCTTTGGGATGTTCTCTCTTCCCCAAACATGGACAGCCATGAAGCAGAATTGGTAAGCCTTGATCGTATAGCTCATTGTACGATGGATGGCTCGTTTAACTAAGTTCATGACAATCACGTCGCATTGAATGTCCGGCATCATTGATGCGGCGCCACCGGAAACTGGAAATCAGAGCCAAAACTTACTCGACCGAATATCGTTCATCAAGAATTCGATGCGTTCTTTGACAAGGTCCGTCAGGTGTTCATCCTTTTCCTGATCCGTTCCATCAGGAATGTCGGGAGTGATTGGCGTGCCGACATTAATCAAGAAAGGGCCTCGCAAAACAGTGACCGTCCGGTAGATGCGTCCTTCGACCTCAATGCTCACGGCGTGTTCGCGCATCGCCCGTTTCGGTGCTACCAGTGCGATCGGCACGATCGGGACATGCGCCTTTCGGTAAATCCTGGCGATTCCATCGTGAAACCTGCCAAGCTCAAAAGGCTCCTGAATGTCACCCTCAGGTGCGATGTAAACAGCATCGCCTCGTTTGAGGTACGCAACAGCCTTATCGACAACCGTTTTGCGGTGCGCGGGCATGGCATTGATTTGCTCAAATGCATCGAGCAGCCATGCGACGATTGGAAGTTTGTAGCCCGGACCAATCACAGAATGTACTGGTTCGGTGAATGCAAAATGCAGCCAATAAGGATCCGTAGAAGTAATGTGATTTACCACATAAATCTTTGGCCCCTTGGGAATGTTCTCGCGCCCCCAAACATGAACAGTAAGAAATAGTTTGCGATATACCCAAATCGGGAAGACGAAAAAGAAATTGTAGATTGAGCGTTTGAGAAGGTTCATTCCGTTGAAGCGACCTCTACTTTGGAAATTGCCGGACGATGCGGAACCCGGAACTTTCCGGCCAGGGATTGCACGGCCAACAAGCCTTGCTGCCGTCAAGGAACCTGCGTTTGCAATGAACCAACGGGTTTTAGGTCTTCGATCGTCCTTGCGTTACGCCCTTCGCAAATACATAAGCTACAGGCGATTGAGTGTAGCGGCGAACCGCTAATATACAAAGGCAATGAGCATGTGTTACACCCTTCAAACATGATATTATCATAGGTAGATGTCGTTCGGTATGGGCTGGACGCTCGTCAGTCGGGATCTACAAAACCAACAGGTTGCGGGGCTGTCTGAAAGTTAGCCCTAGCAAACCGACCCCAACCACATAGCCGGATTCGCGTGCGAATTCGCACATGGCTTTGCTATGCGACGAACTTCGGGTAAAGAGGGTGGCATGATAGGTGCGTTTGTTCGCAACCCAGTGTTCGCCAACCTCGCGGCTGTGGGGATTCTTGCAGCTGGCGTTGTTTCGGTCAAAAGCCTACCCAAGGAAACATTTCCCGAGACGTCCGTTGATCATATCGTCATTTCAGTGGACTACCCCGGTTCGTCTCCGCAAGATGCGGAACAAGGCGTATGCATCAGAATTGAACAGGCGGTGCAAGGGCTGGCGGGCACTCAGGAAATTTCCTCCATCTCGGAAGAGAACTCGTGCAAAGTTATTGTAGAGGTAGATACGTCATTCAGGCCGGTCGCTGATGTACTTCGCGAAGCGCAGGACAGAGTAAACGCCATAACAACATTCCCTCCGAACGCCGAAAGGCCTGTCCTGGTTGAGGCAATCATCCGCAGTGAAGTGATTAGCGTCGGCGTATATGGCGATGTTCCCGAAGCAAGTATTAAGGATGTAGCCGAACAAATCCGACGGGACCTCATCGCTTATCGCGGGATATCTCAGGTCGTACTTTCCGGAGTTCGAGAGTACGAAGTATCTATCAAAGTTACGGAAGAAGCACTCCGACGATTCGGGCTGAGTTTTCAGCAAGTGATCGACGCAGTGAAGCGCAGCAGTTTCGATTTGCCCGCCGGGACGATCAGAACAGCGTTTGAGGAAATCAATGTACGCACGCTGGGGCAGCGGTATCGGGCGCGCGAATTCGAAGACTTAGTGGTGATTGCCCGCGCTTCCGGTGAAACGGTGCGCCTCGGTCAGATTGCCGAAGTGCGAGATGCCTTTGAGGAGACGCCTGTATTCGGCCGGATCAACGGCATTCCCGGCGTGCGAATCAACGTGTCCAAGACGGGCAATGAAGATATCAGTCGTATTGCCGAAGCGGTTCGTAACTATGTGAGCGACGCCAATCGCGATCTGCCGCAGGGTATTCAACTCGCCGTCTGGGCCGATGCGTCCCGTGATGTCGAAGCCAGGCTGAATATGCTCATCGTCAACGGCTTATTAGGCATAGCACTTGTAGTTATTAGCCTGCTGGTCTTTTTGGAGCTACGTTCTGCGCTTGTTGTCGCCGTTGGCATTCCTGTGGCGTATGCCGGGGCGTTAGTCGTGACATACTGGACCGGCAATACGCTGAATATGATTACGCTGTTGGCGCTTCTGATGTCCACCGGGATCATTGTTGACGATGCCATTGTTATTGCGGAGAGCATTCGGAATCGTGCGCGAGAAAAGATGACCCCCGAGCTTGCCGCGATCGAAGGAACTCGGCGCGTTGCGCTCCCAGTATTGCTGTCTTCGGCTACGACAATCGTGGCGTTCCTGCCTTTGATGTATGTGCATGGCGTTATGGGGAAACTGATCTATGCGCTGCCTGTCGTTGTGATTGCAGGCATAGTCGCATCGGGTATCGAGGCGTTTCTTATCTTGCCAGCCCACCTGCGAGAGTGGAACGCCGGGAGCGAAGTCAACATCAAGCGTTGGCGTGTCGAACTTCGTCATCGCATAGACGCCTGTGTGGATCGGGTAATTCGCGAAAAATATAGACCGACGCTCGAAAGAGTGCTAGCCCGGCGGTTTATTTTTCTGTGTGGATGTGTCGCGATTGTGACGCTTTGCGTCGGGTTGATGCTGGGGGGACGTATCAGCTTTGTACTTTGGCCAAAAACCGATGGAAATTCATTATTGGCTCGCGTCCGCTTCCCCGAGGGCACGCCGGCGGACGTGTCGGCTGAGTCCGTTCGTCGCCTTGAGGGCGCGGCACGTTCGCTGAATGACAATGAAACTCTAAATACTGCTTCTCCAGGTGAGCTGGTGCAAAATATGTACTCTCTTGTTGGGGAATGGGCTGGATTCGTTCCAAAGCGAGGCAGTGCCTTGTGCGAGGTGTCGTTGGAATTGATGCCTGCTGAACGACGTCGCGTTGACAGTAGCGAAATCATAAAAGCCTGGAAGGACGCGGTTGGCCCGGTGCATGGCGCTGAGTTGTTTACGATTACTCGTCAGGAATTGGGTCCGTCGGAGAAGCCGCTGGAAATCCGTTTACTCGGCGAAGACCTTGAAGAACTTCGGAATGCGGCGGATGAGTTGGAATCCAAGCTCGCTCAATATGATGGCGTATTCGATGTTGATGACGATTTGATTCCAGGCAAGCGTGAACTCCAGGTCTCCCTTAGACCCGGTGCGGCGGCTTTGGGGCTTACTTTGTCTGACCTGGCGCATCAACTCAGGCAGGGGCTGTTTGGAGGCGAAGCAGTGCGTCTTCAACGTGGCACGCATGAAATCAAGGCAATGGTGAGCTACCAGGATCGTGACCGCCACAGCTTGAGTGCCGTTGAGAACCTACGCATTCGCACGCAAGATGGGGCGGAGATACCGTTCAACGAGGTCGCTGAGACCAAACTCATACGCGGGTTTTCTTCAATCGGTCGCCAGGATGGGCTTCGGCGCGTGCGAGTTCAAGCGGATGTCGACGAACGATATGCCAACGCGGAGACAATCATTCAAGATTTGGCTGGCTCGTATCTTGAAGAGTTGGACGCAAAATACTCCGGCGTGACTTACTTGATTGACGGTCAGCGTGCTCGTATTCAAGAGTCACTGTCCAGTCTTTCTCAAGGAGCGATGATTGCATTTGTCGTAATTTTTGCGCTGCTCAGCTTGCCGCTACGGTCGTATTTTCAGCCGTTGGTTATTATGATTGCGATCCCATTAGGTTTGGTCGGTGCAGTGCTTGGTCATGCTATGTTGGGGTACGACGTTACGTTGGTTAGCGTTTTTGGCATGGTTGCGCTCGCCGGAATTGTTATCAACGATGCCCTGGTGCTGGTGGATCGAATCAACCAGAACATTCGCGGCGGCATGCGTGTGGTGGAATCGGTTGTTGATGCCGGGCAATCGCGTTTTCGCGCCGTCGTTCTCACCACCATCACGACGGTGCTTGGGCTGATGCCTTTCCTCTTAGAGCGAAGCTCTCAGGCGCAATCTCTGATTCCAATGGCCATTTCCCTTGCCTTTGGGTTGTTGTTTTCGACAATTCTGACGCTGTTTGTGGTTCCGTCCCTTTTCCTTGCACTGAATGATGCCAAGCGATTCGTTGCCTGGCTGCGAAAGGGAGGAGATTATCCGCGACCGGAATCAGTCGAAGCTGGGTCCACCGAAGTGCCGAGGGGTTCAGGAGAGTCCATCGCAGCTATTTGACATGTTCGAAAGGAATCAGCAATTGATCGAGGAAAATAGAAAGTGCCAAAAACGCGGCAGTATTTGCTTCGTGGTCGCTTTGGCATTTGCGATTATGCCTTGGATTAACGCTTGCCGGAAGTCTGGCGGCGACATTCGGGGCATGGTCAGTCGGCACCGGGAGGCGATTGCAAGACTACCTGCGGAGGATCAGGTTTTTCGATCGCCACGCAGCGCGACAGCCCCGCCCGAGCAAAACGCAGATCAACTCCAATCCGGAGTGCTAACGCGCGATCATGCACGGGAAATTGCGGCTCTCTCTAATCCAGATGTACATGCGGCGCTCGCACGCATCGATGCTGCCGCGGCTCGCATTATCGAGGCGAGGTCTCGATATATTCCTACTGTGACTTTTACGCACAACTCCACGCGCACATTTCAGACTCCTGCAAGCCGAAATCGGCTCAATACGTCGCTTCAGCCACAATCGCCGGCGCCCGTTCAGACTGATGCACAGAACTTTGACCCGATCACAACGATTATCAATGCGCTCCGCCGTCCGCTCCTTGGGGGGCAGGTCAAGCAAAAGGGCGATCGAAATTCGTTCAGTGAGCATTCCACGGCCTTTACGGCTAGTTGGACAATCTTTGATGGTTTCATCCGGCAAGCCCAACTTCTCTCGGCCAAGCACTTGTATCGCGCGACTGGATTGAGCCTCAAGGATGTCCAGAGGCTTATTGCGCAAGCCGTGGATACCGCCTATTTTCAGGTGCAATTTGCCGAGGAGCAAATTCGCATTGCGCGGGCGGAAGAGCGGTTTGGTCAAGAACAATTTGTTGAAACTGAAAAACTGCGCGCAGCCGGTCGAGCGACGAAAGCAGACGTCGATAATTTTCGCGTACGCGTTCTGGCTGCTCAGGCAAATGTTACGGCTGCGCTCGGGCTTCGTGACACGGGACGCGTCCTCCTTGCCGAATTTCTGGGGCTTGAAGATGCCATGCTTCCAGATGGCGTCACGCTGTCTCCTCTCGAACCCGAATCGGAATATGAAATGACCCTGCCCGATACGGTTAGCTGGATTTCGCGTGCATCGGAAAATAGGCCGGATATTGTGCAGCTAGGCTTGCTGGTGCAGAGTGAACGGGAGCGCATGCGTGCAGCCCGGGGTTTGTACAGCCCAAGTGCTGCGGTCAGTGGGTCGTGGGGTCTCGACAGAGGGTCGAGTTTGGGATACTCGAAAGAAGATCAATCTTCCGCGCTCGCATTTGAATTTCGATGGGAGCTCTATACAGGTGGATTCAGGAATGCTCGCGTGCGAGAGGCTGAAGCGAGCAGGGCAGAGGCGGCTGCGCGTCTCCATCGGCTTCGCTTGAACGTACAATCGGAGGTGCGAACGGTGATCGTTCATCTACGCGACGCCCAGCAGCAGATACGATTGAAGCGTGAAGCCCTCGATACGGCGCGAGAAAACCGCCGGATCGTTCAAGCGGGGTATATTGCGGGGAAGGAAACGCTCACTCGTTTGAATGAGGCGCAACGTGACTTCATCGCTTCAGATGCAGATTTGGCGCTTTCAAGAATCCGTCTTCGGGAAGCATGGAGTAATCTCCATGCGGCTGCAGCAACGCTTCGCAAAGAAGGCGAGTAGGCGAACTAGAGTAGTTCGTCGAGTTCGTCCAAAGAAGAAATGACTGCTTGTGGATGTCCATCTCTAGGTGGCAATTCTTTGGCATAGATGCCGTCGTTTCTTCGAATCTGAACAGTCATCCAGCCGAGTGCATTAGGAGCTACGAAGTCTTTCGAGGCGTTGTCGCCGACGTACATACACGCGCTCGCCGCCACATCGAGCCTCTTCGCTATTTCTTCAAATGCTTTCGGGTGCGGCTTGGCAAACCCGTCGCCCAAGTGATCTGTAAGGATGATTTCGTTGAAGGAGTTTTCGAGTTCAAGCGACTTCACTTTGGATTCCTGCATGATGCCGGGGCCATCGGTTATTACGCCTAATTTGAATCTGTCTTGTAGTCGGTCGATCGCGGCGCGGGCGTCGTCATGAAGCGAAATCGTAGGTGTATGACTTCGGTATACCTGGATCATCTCGTTAACGAGACTGTCGTCGTATTCTATACCACATTCAGTTAAGACTTGATTGAATACTGTGCGTCGATGCGTTGAAGAAAACAATGATTGCATCATCGTTAGTGACGTGTTTTTGTCTCCCAATGTTTGATGGAAGGCTTGCACTACAGCAGCGAATCCGCTGAATACGAAAGACCGCTCGGAGTAGAGCGTGTCGTCGAGATCAAATACGATGGCTTGGGTGTCTTGCATGTTGCGTCGCAATGCGGTCAGGAGGCGCCTTGGGTGGTATGTTCATCGAATCGGTTTCATGGAGGGAATCATTTCGTTACGATCGGCTTTCCTTTCTCCGAAATGAAGACGGCTTGATCGTAACGCAACATCGTCACGCCGTCTCGAAATCCGTCCTGCCGAATTCTGGGCGTTTTGCCCAACGTTTCCATGAGTAACCACTTCGGAAAATCCGCACCAGCCTCGATCGCCAGCGGAACGCCGCCGCCAAAACGTGGATTAATCTCGATGACGCGAATTTGTCTCTTTGGTGTCACGATACATTGAATCGTGATGACGCCTCGGCATGGCCCAATGGCTTCCGTGACCCTCTCGCCAACCGCCATGATCGCGGAATCCTTCACGACCACTCCCTTGCTCACCTCGCCCGTGCGCGTCTCCAATCTCTTCCGAGGAACGATACAGCGTGGCTTGCCGTCGATACCGGTATAAACATCCAGCGTATGTTCGTCGCCGACAACGTATTCCTGAACGATTGCATTTTGAACGAGTGATCCGAAAGTTTGTAATTCATCGCGATTTCGCACGATGTAATTTCCAAGACCAGCGCTGCCTGTCCGCGGTTTCAGGAAATACGGAAATTTGTGGCGCTTCTTTTGGATGACGTCTTCCCATGTCCATGTTTGAGGCGTATCGATGTTTGCTTCGGAAAGCGCCTCATAGGTCTTCAGTTTATCGCGGGTGATGGAAATGACCTCGTGAGACGAAATGAGAACTCGGCATCCTGTTTCCTCAATGCTCTCTCTGGCTTGCGCAAGAGATGACAGTTCGGTGTCAATCAATGGGATTAGCAAGTCGATCTTATTCTTGCCCACCAATGCCTTGAGTTCGCTTATGTAGTTCCTTCGCGCGATTCTCGGAAGATGGTGAGCTTTGTCTACATGAAAAAGAGCAGGGGACAATTGGTTGGCATCGCATCCATGGATTCGCAATCGGATTCCAAGATTCGCGGCCGCCTTGCGAAATCGTTGCACGAGTTCGACACGTCTGCCAACGCATGTAAAGAGTACGTCAAGTTTCAGGCCACGCTTGCCAGCGGGGCGTTGTCGTTTTTCGATGCGTCTAGCCATGGGTTTCGCAAAACAATAGAAATTCTACTCAACAGGCAAAAACTTGACGCGACTATAGCGTAGTAGGCCTGCCCGTGCCAATGAAAACGAAATCTTGTTCGATTTCTAACGCCGGTGCATTGCGGTGTATGCTTTCCGTGCGGTAAATTGGTCGCCACATGAACGCGCAAATTATTAGCATTGGCGACGAAGTCGTCAGCGGCCAGTGCCTGGACACCAACGGTGCATGGATCGCCGCGCAGCTTTTTGCGCAAGGACTTCGAGTCACAAGACACGTTACAGTCGGCGACGATTTGGGGGCTATAGTTGGGGCGGTTCGAGACGCCATGACCGACTCTCATTTCATAGTTGTTACGGGCGGACTCGGCCCAACGCCTGACGATATAACTCGGCAGGCAGTAGCTGATGCATTGGGCCAGCCCTTGGAGATTCACGATGCAGCGCTTACACAAGTCGAGGACTTTTTTGCCAAATTGCAGCGAACCATGCCTGTATCCAATCGCAGGCAGGCCATGGTCCCTAAGACCTGCGAGCCTGTGATGAACCCGCGCGGAACGGCGCCAGGCTTGGTGTGTCGCCGAGAATCAACAACACTCTTCGTCTTGCCGGGCGTACCTGCCGAAATGCGAACCATGTTTCAAGGCGCCGTCGAGCCTGAATTAGCGGCGTTTGCATTGGACGGGGCAATGACGTTGACCAAGTCGATTCACACGTTCGGAATGAGCGAAGCAAGCATGGGCGAGATTCTTTCGGATTTGATGGCTCCAGGCAGGCCGGTCTCTGTAGGGTTGACCGCGGCGGATGCGGTTATCACCGTTCGACTCGTCACACGAGCACCGATCATCGGGTCAGCCGAAGCCGCCATAGCCAAAGAAGCCTGTGAAATTCGCCGTCGATTGGGTGCGGCGGTTTTTGGGGAAGGTGAAGACACTCTGCAGCATTCCGTTCTCGAACTTTTAACAGCCAAGGGTATCACAATCGCAACGGCTGAGTCGTGTACCGGCGGGTTGATCGCCAAATGCCTGACGGACGTTCCGGGGAGCAGTACATGCTTTGAGCGAGGATTCATAACCTATTCGGATCAGTCCAAGACTGACATTTTTGGGGTGGACGCCTCGATGATTGAGTCTCACGGTGCAGTTAGCGCTGAGGTGGCTCAAGCGATGGCGGCTGGATGTCGGTCAGCCGCTGGGACGGATCTTGGCTTAGCGGTCACAGGTATAGCTGGGCCAACGGGCGGACGCGCGCCGGATAAGCCGATCGGGCTTGTTTTTGTAGCGCTTGCAGATAAGTCGGGGGAAATCGTGAAGAAACATCTCTTTGGGCAGCACCATCCGAGGTCTGAAATCCGGATTCGGGCATGTAAGTCTGCTTTGAATATGGGGAGGCTTAGGCTGATGGGAAAGATCTAGTGACCATTCAGAATAGCGAAGCCTGTGCTTTGGACTCAAAGCGAATCGAAAGGCCGCAGTAATCCGGCTTTGACCAAGTCACGCGCCCGGTTGTTGCGCAGGCGTCTGTGAAAACTGACATGCGACACACGATATCACAGACGTTGCAATTGCTTTGTAATTTAATATGCAATTACTTGGGTATTTATTGTGCAATGGCGTTGAAGTTCGCATCGTTCCTTTTTAGAATCCCCCCAGTCGGATGGTACCCGTTTGGGCTAGGGACCTAAGAAGCCACTACAAGTGGTATGGCGCGGAAATGCAAAAACAACCAACTCGCGAGTACTTTCACAATATCTGGCAGACCGTATACACCATTCTGGTCGGTCTGCGCATTTCGCTGAAATACTGTTTTGCGAAGACAATCACACTTCAATACCCGGACGCAGCGCCGGCTATTGCTCCTCGGTACCGTGGGTTTCACTTCTACGAAATCGAAAAGTGCATCGCGTGCGATCTTTGTGCGAAGGCGTGCCCGGTAGATTGCATATACATTGAAAAATCCGGCCCTCGCAAGATCGACAAAGCGACCGGCATAGCCAAAGGCGGCGCCATGACGCGGTATGCCATTGACTATGCCAAATGTATGTTCTGCGCCTTGTGTGTTGATCCCTGCCCGACCGAATGTATCCATATGGGCAACTTGCACGATCTCTCCGGCTTTGACCGGAAGAGCATGATTGTTGAGTTTACAGAGCTTGCTATCGAGGGCATGCAGACTCCGCAGCCTTTGTGGATGCAGAAAGAGAAGCTTCCGGAGTGGGCGCAGCAGCGCAAAGACAGTTGGCTGGAGTATACCCATTCCACTGATAAACTATCGAATAAGAACGAGGAGCGTCGGCAAGCCATGGTCGATGCGCTCGATCCGGAAAAGATGGCGGTTAAGAAAAAGTAGAAATGTCGGTATGAACTCCCGGCCTTGGAGACGTTTTGTTGCCCCTTAGTATATTGCAATTACCACTTTTCTTAGCAGCCAATGCGCCTGCGAGTTCACCCTCGTTGCATGCGAACAGCAACGTCGAACTTGTTGTAGGGATTCTATTGTTTTCGTTCACGGGTTTCGCCATCGCGTTTGTTGGGTTGAGCGTTGGTCGATTGGTCAGGCCGACAATGCCTCACCCGGAAAAGGCGGCAGCTTACGAGTGTGGTGAGCCTGCGATTGGCGATAGCTGGGTTCAATTTGACTTGCGTTTCTATACGGTAGCGCTTGTCTTCATTGTGTTTGACGTGGAAGTCGCGCTGCTTTGGCCTTGGGCGGTTGCGTTCAAAAACATGGGCGCGCCTGCTTTCTGGGCTTTTTTTGTGTTCTTTCTGTTGATCGCCATTCCGTTTCTTTATGAATGGAAGTCCGGATACCTGGACTGGGTGCGCGCTAGTTCCGGGCAGCGACATCAGTCTGTTTTGGACCGTGAAGAAAAAATCGAAAACGAGGCGACGTGAAAGAAGTCGGCGATGTCGGCCAAGTTTGTTGATAAGTGTTGTTGACGCTATCGGAGCGTTTTGATGAGTTGGATTGAAAACAGATTTGAAGAGGGCGTCATAGTGACGTCGCTCGACTGGGCCATCAATTGGGGCCGAAGTAATAGTGTTTGGCCGATGACGTTCGGGCTGGCGTGTTGCGCGATCGAGATGATGGCGGTCGGCGCATCGCGGTTTGACATTGATCGTTTCGGCGCGGGCGCGTTTCGGGCAACGCCTCGGCAATCGGATTTGATGATCGTGGCTGGGACGGTGACTTACAAGATGGCAAGCAGGCTCAAGCGTCTTTATAACCAAATGGCTGAGCCAAAATACGTTATGGCGATGGGGGCTTGTACGATTGGCGGCGGCCCGTATTTCAAGCATGGTTACCACGTGGTTAAGGGCGTTGATCTGGTTGTTCCGGTGGACATCTATATTCCAGGTTGTCCGCCCAGGCCCGAAGCGCTATTGGAAGGCCTTATGAGGCTGCAGGATAAGATTCGGCATCAGACTCGGGCCAAGAGCGTGATGACGAAAGCCAAGGAAATGGCACTGGCGTAGTCTTTCAAGACTGCCCGGTCGCCCGCGAGAGAACGAGTGGCACCTGAAGAGATTTGCAAACTACTAAAGACTGAGTTCGGCGAGGCGATTGAAGATGCGGTCGTCGAGGGCGGACATCCTTACGTCCAGGTTCAGCCCGGACGCTGGAGGGAAATTGCAGGGTTCTTGTGCAACGACGCTCGACTCTGGTTCAATCTGCTCCGCTCAATTACTGCACTCGATCTGTTGGCAGACAATAAATTGGCGTGCATTTACGATGTCATGTGCATTCCGTTGGATCAAGGCGCGGAACTCGTTACAGAGACGTGCGAGTTTGCAGTCAGGGTTGTGGTCGATCGGGATCACGCGGAGTTGCCTTCGGTTGCCGATATTTGGCCGGCTGCGGATTGGCATGAGCGCGAGGCCTATGACATGATGGGGATTCACTTTGCCGATCACCCGGATCTGCGACGCATTCTATGTCCAGATGATTGGGTTGGCTTCCCCTTACGAAAAGACTACGAATTCCCGTTGGAATACCATGATATCCCGGCAACGACGGAATACGAATTGCCGAACCCCCGGCACTGATCGGTTAGGGTTCGCTTGTTTGATAATGTGTGATGGTCCATGGCTGATACGGTAGTACAATTAGAGTCCACGCCGGATATTCTCGTTGATCATACGTCGGGGATGCAGGGTGACCTGCGCACGGAAGAAATGTTGGTCAACATGGGGCCGCAGCATCCTTCAACGCATGGCGTGCTGCGGATTGTCCTTCGTACAGATGGCGAAATGGTGCTGGAAGCAGTGCCGCACATCGGCTATTTGCATCGTTGTGCTGAGAAAATCGGCGAGAACATTCATCCTTATCAGTATGTTCCCTACACCGACCGCATGGACTACCTCGCGGGAATGAACAACAACCAGGGGTTCGCCATCGCAGTGGAGCGTCTGTGTGGCTTGGAAGTGCCAGCTCGCGCTCAGGCTATTCGCGTCATCGTTTGCGAAATGAATCGGATTGCGTCCCACTTGGTTGCTCTCGGAACCTATGGCCTGGACATGGGGGCTTTTACGCCGTTTCTTTATTGCTTCCGCGAGCGGGAAATGATTCTCGATCTGCTCGAAGCCATATGCGGTGCTCGGCTGACTTACAGCTACATTACGGTAGGCGGCGTGCATGATGACTTGCCGATCGGTTGGATCGATCGGTGCGGCGAGTTCCTGGATTATTTTGAACCAAAGATATCCGACTACAACAACTTGTTGAGTTTCAACCATATTTTCGTTAAGCGGACCAGCAAGGTGGGTGTGATCTCGGCGCACGATGCGATTGCATTTGGCCTGACCGGGCCGATGATCCGCGGCAGCGGTGTTCGATGGGACCTCCGCAAGATTCAGCCTTACGATGGCTACGAGAAATACGACTTTGATGTTCCAATTGCGAGGCCCGGCGGGACGGACGAAATTCCACATGGCGTTATCGTGGGGGATAGTTGGAGCCGGTACTACGTTCGGGTGTTGGAGATGGAGCAGTCCGTCCGGATTGTTCGTCAAGCGATGGCTCAGTTGCCTGATGGTGACATTCAGGCGCCAAAGCTCAAAAACCTGAAACTTCCGGACGACGAAGTGTACGTTGAGGTCGAAAACCCTCGCGGACAATTGGGCTTTTATGTTCGCGGCGATGGATCGGCGATCCCGTCTCGGGTCAAAGCGCGGGGTCCGAGTTTTTGCAACCTCTGCATCACGCAGGCTATCTGCAAGGATATTCTATTGGCGGATGTACCTGCCATTATTGGTAGTATGGATGTGGTGATGGGGGAGGTTGACCGATGACGCAGTTTTCGGTTCCTTGGCAACCCAAACCAGCCCGGACGAACCTCGGTGTTCCGGGTAAAGCCATCGCTGTGGGATTCGTACTGCTGCTGGTTGCCACACTTGGTTGGTCTTTGGCAAACAGTGTCTTCGAAGGCCATCCTATTGCCATTCTTCTTCTGGTCGTTGGGCCTGTCGTAACGGCGTTCAAAGCATTTGCTTTGGCGATGGTCGTCAAGACCTGGCGAGGCTGGGGAGAGTTCCTTTTTCGCAACGCCTTGATGATTCTTGTCGGCGCAGTGGTATCTGTTTGCGTCGGTGTTTTTCTTGTCAACCTGCTCTTCGGCTGGGTTTCGACGGATTTCGTTGCGCAAGCGGATGACCCAAGCGTGTCAACGTATTTTGGTGGCGCGCTCAGCATGGGTGAAGTGACGGCGGCGTTGCCCTGGCTTCCCGGCTGGTTGGCTATATTACTTTGGCCTTTGCAGTTTCCGCTTGTGCGAGATTTGACTTCTCTCGGAGCATTGGCTGGTTTTTTCAACATCATTCCGGTCTATTTGATCTGGTGGGAACGGAAGGTCGCTGGGCGGATACAATCCCGATTAGGACCTATGCGCGTCGGCGGCTGGCACGGCTGGGCACAGACCTTCGCTGATGGCATCAAGCTAGTTCTGAAGGAAGACCTTGTTCCAAAAGATGCGGACGCCCCTCTGTTTCGCATAGCTCCATACTTTGCGTTGATCCCTTCGTTGCTTGCTTTTCTCGCGCTTCCACTTGGTGCGACATATGTCTTTCGTGAACTGGATGTCGCAATCGTCTTTGTGCTCAGTATGCTTGGCGTAGAAGTGGTCGGCGTCATCATCGCGGGGTGGGCGTCGAACAATAAATGGAGCGTCTATGGCGCGATGCGCGAAGCTTGTCAGATGGTTTCGTATGAAATTCCCATGGGCATGACGTTGCTCATTCCCATCGTATGCGTGGGATCAATGAGCTTGCGTACGATCGCCGAAGCACAATCCGGCGGCTGGTTTACCTGGCTTGCTTTCAGTAACCCGTTCGCGTTTCTCGGTTTCATTGGGTATTTCGTGGCATCGCTTGCAAGCTGTAAGCGGGCGCCCTTCGACTTGCCTGAGGCGGAGAGTGAGCTTGTAGCAGGTTTCCACACGGAGTATTCCGGCTTTCGCTGGTCGCTATTTTTCTTTGCGGAATATGCGGCGATGTTTGTCGTCTGCGCCTTGGCAGTCATCCTATTCCTTGGCGGGTGGAATTCCCCGTTGCCTTTGTCCTGGGGCGACCAGATTACCGCACTTGTTGGAAACGAAGTGATCGCGCGGGGTATCAACGGCGTTCTGTTCAGCGGGCCGATTTGGCTCGTCCTGAAAGCGGTGTTTTTCCTTTACGTTCAAATCTGGCTGCGATGGACGCTGCCTAGAATTCGCCTCGATCAAGTGTTGTACGCGTGTGTGCAGGTACTGCTTCCATTGTCTATGGTGCTCCTGCTTGGAAACGCAGTGTGGGTCTTGATCGATACGACAGGCGGCGAGGGATGGCAGTTGTTTAGTGATGTTTGGAATTGGATTCTCGGAGCATTAGGAATTGGTGCCGCTTTGACGTTCCCGGCGGTGGCGGCTTATGGTTTTTATCATCGCAGACGAATGGTCGGTTGTCTGGCGGTCGATGCGATGCCGGCGTCTTAGGTAGTTTGTTCATTATGTTGATGCGTTTTTCGCGTAAACAGATTGTTCTGCTTATTGGTGTGATGCTGGTTGGTGTGAGTCTCGCCAGCCCTGTAGCGCTCGCCGATGCAGGTGATGCGCTTGCGATGGATCAAACGGGCGTCACTTCGGCTGAACAGCTTGGCGGTCTTATTGAAGCGTTCGTGTTTTACTTCGTCGCCGGTGCTACAGTGGTATGCGCGCTTGGTGTTTGTTTTACCAAAAATATCGTTCGCATGGCGGTTTGGCTTTTCGGAGCCCTCGCGTCCGTTGCGGTGTTGTACTTTCTTCTTGCTGCGAATTTCCTCGGTGCGATTCAACTCATTGTCTATGCGGGTGGAACGCTTGTGCTTCTGATCTTCGGTGTGATGTTGACCAGCAAGTCGCCATGGGCGCGGTTTGAACCATCCAAATGGGAAACCGTTCTTGCTATTTTCGTGTGCGGGGCGCTGTTGGCGGGTTTGTGTATGGTACTTTGCAGCGCAACTTGGCCTGGCGTGGAAGGTACGGTGCCCGGCGTCTCGGTCGAAGCGATTGGTCGAAAACTGCTTTCGGTTTATGTGGTTCCATTTGAAATTGCTGGCGTATTACTGATGATTGTGTTGGTGGGTGCCGCCCATATGGCTCGACAGGAGCAGGACTAGGCAATGTTGACCATCGGATTAACGCATTACCTGATCGTAGCCGCTGTGCTGTTTTGCACCGGGCTTTTTACGATGATTACCAAGCGAAACGCGATCGGAATTCTTATCGGCGTTGAGCTTGTGCTCAATAGTGCGAACGTGAATCTGGTTGCCTTTGATCGGTATCTTGGCTCGGAAAGAATGGACGGGCAGATTGTTGCGCTCTTTGCGATTGTTCTTGCTGCCGCAGAGGCGGCGCTAGCTGTCGGTATATGTATCAATGTTTACAAAAACCTTGCGACGATTGACGTGGACTCTGCCAGTCAGTTGCAGGGATAAATGAGAATTGTGTCGAGTTGGATTCTCGACATTTGTTTTAGGTCTTAAGAATAGGAATTGATGGGTAATCACACCTACGAATTATTGCTTGCCCTTGGCGTGCTGTCGCCTTTTGTAAGTTTTTGGCTGTTGGTCTTTTTCGGGCCTCGGCTTGGAAAGCCACTTGCGGGATGGGTTGGCGTGGTCCTTGGCATGGGCGTCCCGCTCGCGCTTTCATCGTACGTTCTTGTGAACTGGCTGGGCGAAGTCGAAAGCGGGCAAGCCGCAGCGTTGACGGCAAGCGCTCTGCGTTTTCAATGGGCGATGATTGGCCCGATTGCCATCGATATCGGCGTGAAGCTCGACTCGTTGACCGTGGCTATGTACTTCATGGTCACCTTCATCGCGTTTTGGATTTTTGTGTTCAGCGTCGGCTATATGTCTGGACACAGTGATGAGGTCGCGGGCAAAAGCAAATACCACCGTTTCTTCGCGTACCTGTCCCTCTTTGCTTTCAGTATGCTCGGACTGGTCGTCAGCAGCAATCTGCTTTTCCTGTTCATATTTTGGGAATTGGTAGGCTTGTGTAGCTATCTGCTGATCGGGTTCTATTTCCACCAACGCGTGCCTCAATACGCTCAAATGAAGGCGTTTATTACGAACCGCGTCGGCGACTTCGGCTTCCTTATTGGTTTGATGCTCGTTTATTTTCAGCTGGGAACGCTCGACCTAGACGAGGCGGCTGTTGTCTTCGCACAGCAATACGCGACGCAAACGGGCATTTTCGCAAGCACTTTTACGATGTTCGGCTGGTCACTCGCGACCATCATGGGAGTAGGTTTGTTTTGCGGTGCGATGGGCAAGAGTGCTCAGTTCCCGCTGCACGTTTGGCTTCCCGACGCTATGGCCGGACCGACACCCGTCAGCGCGCTTATTCACGCTGCAACGATGGTGGCAGCTGGTGTGTACCTGGTCGCTCGCGTATTTCGATTGATGACCCCCGAAGCGCTGATGTTTGTTGCAGTCATAGGCTGCTTGACGCTCGCTTTGATGGCACTCGTTGCCATGGTGCAGACGGACATCAAGAAGTGCCTGGCTTATTCTACGCTTTCACAACTCGGTTATATGATTTTCGGCCTGGGCTGCGGTGCCTGGATTGCAGCACTCTTCCATCTGATTACCCATGCGTTCTTCAAGGCGATGATGTTCCTGGGGTCGGGGCAGGTGATCGAAGGGTGCCACCATGAGCAGGACATGCGCAAGATGGGCGGCCTCATCAGAAAGATGCCATTCACCGGCATTACGTTTCTGATCGGCGTCCTCGCTATTTCCGGCTTTGGTATAGCGGGGTTGGAAATTGGCGGTATCAAGTTTGGCCTTGGTGGATTCTTTAGCAAGGATGAGATTCTGGCGGTTGCGTACACGCGTTCGTTTGAATGGGAAGAAGGCGATTTCTCCAAGCATCAGGAGCAAGGCGACGGACACGGTGGCCACGGTGCGATCGATCGAAGCGACGAGAATGATCGTATTCGGCTTGCAAGCTTCGGCCAGCAAGAGTCGAGCAATCTCGAAGTTCTTGCAAGTGGGACACAGGCCGACCATGGTCATGCGGTCGAGCATGGTGCGGAAAACCCCCATTCAACTAATGAAAAGCATTCGGGACACGGCACGGCTGCCAATGCCGGTATTTTCGCGAACACGCCCAAGCTTCCGAAGTGGATGTTTTGGTTGGCCATCATCACGGCTTACATCACACCGTTTTACATGATGCGGTGCTGGTGGATGACGTTCATGGGCAAACCCCGCGATGAGCACGTCCACGAACATGCGCACGAAGTCCCGTTGATGTATGTGCCCCTGGTTGTGCTGGCTGTCGGGACGTTTGTTGCCAGTTATTTTCTCTTCAGGCCTTTGATTGCCGACGCATCGCATGTCGGGTCTTCGGCTGCCATGGTCATGGCTATAGACGGAACCGCCCATACGGAAGCCGTCCACCACGCCCATGTCTGGCTTCAATACGGTGTTGGTGGATCATTTGTCGTCGGCTTTTTGGTAGCGATTGCTATTTACGGTCGAGGCTTGGCACTTGCCGATCGTCTTAAGCGCGTTGCAGGGCCGATTCATACACTGCTTGAAAGAAAATACTACATCGACGAAATCTACGACCTTGTTTGGGTGAAAGGTTGCGTAGCGCTGGCTTATGTCGCTCGTTTCTTTGATACCTACGTTGTCGACCTGATATTCAATTCGCTGGCCAGTGTGACCGAACGGCTTGCTGCTTTTTCTGGGTTGATTATCGACAATCAAGGCGTCGATGGAGTCGTGAACGGTGTTGCTGCAACATCTCTCGATATTGGCGACAGGATACGACGCCCTCAGACCGGGCGAATTCGCAACTATGTCTTGATTACGGCGGGCATCGCTGCGGCTGTGATTATTGGATTCTTGATTTGGGGCCCTGACGTCGGCGGTGTGCCGATTGCCGTGGCCGGTTTGTAAGTGCAGTAGGTTTCGAATGACTATCGAGTTGACTGTGTAATGGATCATCTCCTTTCGTGGATCATCTTCGTGCCGACGCTTGGCGCGATCCTGTGTCTCTTCGTTCCCAAGAGACAAGTTCGCGTCGTAGCCGTCACGGCTTCGCTTGCCGCGTTGATCTTGTCGTTGTTGCTGTTCCCGACGTTTTTGGGTGGTGGCGAAGGGGCGGCGGGGTATTCCGGCAGTCATTACGGCGAGTTGCATCACGTCGAACGTCATGAATGGATTACGGGTAGCAACCTGGCAATCGAGTATTTCCTCGGTATTGATGGGCTTGGTTTTCCGCTGTTGATCCTGACAACGTTGGTCGCCTTCCTGGCTTGTTTAGCCAGTTGGAACATGGAATCGTGGAAGGTTGGGAAAGGGATTCGGGCTTACTTCGTGCTCTTTCTGCTTCTCGAAACCGGAATGCTCGGCGTTTTCGTGTCGCTCGATTTCTTCCTCTTCTATATTTTCTGGGAAGTCATGCTGTTGCCCATGTATTTCCTGATTGGGGTGTGGGGAGGCGAAAGGCGAGAATACGCAGCGATCAAATTCTTTCTGTTTACGTTGGGTGGCTCGGTGCTCATGCTCGTCGCACTGGTTGCGATGTACTTCTACAGCGACGGCGCCTTGGCTTCGGAAATGCAGCGAACCGGTGCAGATGCAGTTGCCAGTGGTTATCGGGACGGCGTCGCGCTTACGCACGGCACGTTCGATCTCATCGAACTTGCGACCAACAAGGTTATCCAAGGGCATTTCAACGCGGCTTCCACGGTGTTTCTGGGGCTTAAGTTCTCGACCTGCATGTTTATGTTCCTGTTCATTGGGTTCGCGATCAAACTGCCTGTGGTGCCGTTTCATACTTGGCTTCCCGATGCACACGTTCAAGCGCCGACGCCCGTTAGCATGATCCTGGCTGGTGTGCTCCTAAAGATGGGGGGCTACGGTTTCCTGCGACTCTGCTACCCAATTTTCCCGACGGGTGGGGAGACCTGGGCTTTTCTGCTGGCTGTTATTGGAATCGTCAGCATTTTATATGGCGCGCTATGCGCTATGGCTCAAACAGATTTTAAGAAGCTCGTGGCTTACAGCTCGGTTTCTCACATGGGCTATGTGCTGCTGGGTATTGCTGTGATGACCGAAGCAGGGTTTCAAGGTGCGATGTTTCAGATGATCGCCCACGGTATCAGTTCGCCTATGTGCTTCTTCCTTGTCGGCGTCGTATATGATCGGGCCCATCATCGCGAGATCAACCGATTTGGTGGTTTGTGGATGACGATGCCACGATATGGCACTCTTGCGACGATTGGGTTCTTTGCATCGCTGGGTTTGCCGGGCTTGTGTGGCTTCATTGGCGAGGTATGGGTCATACTTGGAACGTTTGCTGCCAAGGATAACCCCGCTATGCCTTGGGCGCCGACGATGGCTGTGCTGGCTGCATCGGCTGTGGTTCTCACGGCTGGGTATATTCTCTGGCTGATTCGACGGGTCTATCTTGGTCGGGAGCGCGAAGAGTACCAGAGTTTCCCGGATGTCTCCGCCCGCGAGACGATGATCCTGGTACCGATGGCAGTTCTTTCGATCGCCCTTGGGATTTTCCCCATGCAAACTGTTTTTAACTTTACCAACGGGACACTCGATAACATGCTGCGACATGTCGTTCAGGTGATCGGATTGGTGCCATAAGGGGTTTCATCGCGTGAGTTTTTTGGCTGACACCAACTTGTGGTCGAACGTGCCCGTGGGCGAGCATCTGTTCCTTTTCTCGCCGATGATTGTGCTTGTATGCACGATGCTCGCGGTCGTTGCTTTTCCGATTGTTCTTGGACGCAGCGCTGCTGTCACAGCGACGATCGTTAAGCTTGGTGTTATCACCGCATTCATTCTTGCCATTCGTGTCGCTGGGCAGGTCACAGATGGCGGAGTGAGCGGGTTATCAACGTCGCCGCTAGCGGGCCTTTTGATTGCAGACAATCTTGCAGCGGGTTTCCAAATCATTCTGCTGGTCTTCCTCGGAGCCGTGACATTACTCTGGCTCATCGGGTCGGCGTCCAGCGAGGAAAACTCTCCCGAATTCTTCATACTGCTTCTTGGTAGCGCGCTGGGAATGTTGTGCATGACGGCCACGAGCAATTTGCTCATGATTGTCTTGGCGATCGAATTGGCGTCGCTGCCGAGCTATGCGATTGTCGGGTTCAACAAGCGTGATCGTTTGGGGGCGGAAGCCTCTCTTAAATATATGATTTTCGGTGCGGTTTGTGCGGCGATCATGCTGTACGGCGTCAGTTTGATCTACGGCTTGGTGGGAAGTCTTCGCTTTGAAGACGTTGCAGAATATACCGTATCGCAGATGGTAAGTGGCCAGAATCGACTACTGCTCAGTGTTGCACTGTTGTGCTTCTTTGCGGGCGTTGGTTTTAAGATATCGGCGGTTCCGTTTCACTTCTGGTGCCCGGATGCCTTTGAAGGGGCGAAGATCGAAGTGACAACCTGGCTGAGCGTTGCGAGCAAGGCTGCCGGGTTGATTTTGCTTGCCAGGCTTGTCGTGATTCTGTGTTCAGCGGTGGACTACCCAATCGAAATGTCGTTGGTTCAGCCCATTGCGTGGGGCTTGGGTATTATAGCCGCGGTCACCTGCACGGTCGGCAATTTTTCTGCATACATGCAGAAAAGTGTCAAGCGGATGCTCGCTTATTCTTCCATTGCTCACGCCGGGTACATGATGATGGCGACGGCGGTCTTTCTCCATCCCTCCACTAAGGGGTATGAGGCGGGGCTAACGGCACTTTTTGTGTATATCGTTATCTACCTCGTTATGAACTTGGGGGCGTTTGGCGTTACGGCGCTGGTCAGTTGGGAAACAGGAAGTGACAAAATCGAGGCATTTGTTGGCTTGATGCGCCGGGGTCCCTGGCTCGCCGTGCCGATGGTGATTTGTCTGGTGTCGCTCGTTGGTTTGCCTCCGCTTGCCGGGTTTATGGGCAAATGGTGGATACTTGTCGCGCTTGGCAAATTAGAAAGCAACCTTGGCTGGTTCCTGGTTATTGTTGCGGTCGTCAATACGCTTATCAGCCTTTATTACTATCTGCGCGTTATCGTCGCGATGATTCTCAAGGACGATGGCCAGCCAGTCATCCATGCTTCGCTCGGCGGAGTGGCGATGGTGAACATCTGCGGCATTGTTGTACTCGCGTTGTTTTTCTTGCAAGGCTCACTCAAAACGACCTCGGAGCGGTTTACGCGCGATCTGTATCAGGCGGCGACAAATCAGGATGACTCCCACAGACTGGCGTGGAAGGACTTGTAGAGCATGGTCTCGGAAGAACCTAGTGTTGTCGGCGTTCTAAACGAATTGCTCGAACGTGAGCAGCAGTTTATTGTCCATCGTATTGGAGAATCAACGGCGTTCGTTTCCGGCGCATGTCTACATGAGCACGACGTGGTTCAGCGACTGGCTGCGCTCAGTCGGGAACATATGGAAAGACTCGCCAATCTGATTTTGGATTCAGGTGGAACGCCAGCCATTCGAAGCGGCAACATCGCCAGCGGCGATCTGCATTTTCAAGGTCTTTTTGCTATCTTGCCTCGGTTGATTCAAGGGCAGGAAGACTTGATCGATGCATACAAGCGTGCATCGTTACTTGCCGGATCGCATCCCGCAGCCTCTCCGCTGATTGGCGATATTACAGCCAACCATCATGCATTCTTGGCCCAGCTCCGTGAAGCTGTACAGTCAGCCCAAGCGTATCGTTCTACCGCAGGATGAGTAGAGCGCCAACAACAATGCAATAAAACGAAAAGTAATGCAGCTTAGCTCGGCGCACGACTTGTATTAGAATCAAAAGTGCCACGATTCCGACAGCAAACGATGTGAATGTTCCGACCAGCACCGGACCCCATGCGATCGCACTGAGTTGTTCCGAGTTCCAGTCGAAGCACTCTGATACCTTGATCAGCGCTGCTCCAAGGATGGTCGGCGACGCGATCAAAAAGCTAAACTCCGCGCTCCATCGTCTTCGCAAGCCGCAAAAGGTGGCAGCGCAAATAGTAGCGCCACTTCTTGAAATCCCCGGCATGATGGCTCCGCCTTGCGCCAAGCCGACGATCGCCGCGTGCCACCAGGAGAATTGTTTCCATCCGCGATTGGGGTGTTTTCTTGTCATCGTTAGAAGTAGCAGGGCGCCCGTCGTAAACAGGCCCATGGCAATCAAGTGTGGTTTACCGAATGCGGCTTCAAACGTCTCCTGAAACCCTAGCCCGATCGCCGCCGTGGGGATCAGGGAAACCATCACAAGCATGCAGAGTCGCTGGGCAAAATTCGTTGCAGGTTTCGGGCCGACAGTTTCGCGCCATAGTCTGACCAGGAATCGTTTCATCGGGTGGAAGAAAACGATCCCCACTGCGACGAGCGTCCCGACGTGGCTGAGGGTGTCAAAGATAAGCATAGGCGGGCTTTCCGGGTTTAGTCCCAGAAAACGCTGCGCGATTGTCAGGTGAGCGCTGCTGCTGACGGGCAGGAACTCTGTTAAGCCCTGAACAACGCCGAGAATGATAGCCTTGGCAACATCCAGATCGTTCACTGGTCACTGCCTTCTTCGAGGATGTGTCGCGAACGAAGGATGTACTGAATTGTGGATAGCGCGGTGATAAGTACGGTTGCCCAGACCAGAATTTGTTTGGTCCATACCGCCCACTCTCCACGCGCCCAAGTAGACTCGTGCGCTACCAAAAGCAGCACAGCCGGGGCGGCTATGCTCTGCATCCACATTTTGAGCTTGCCGTAAAGTGACGCACCGAAGGCATGTCCGATTGATTCACTGAACCCTCGCAGCCCTGTTACGAGAAGTTCTCTGCCAACGATCAGAACTACCATCCATGATTTAACTTCGGTAACATTGTGACCGTCCTGCCCGACAAAACCAGGCCCGACAAGCAGGATGAACGCGCCACAGATCAGGACTTTGTCGACAAAAGGGTCGAGCACACGTCCCAGACGCGTGACTTCATTCCATTTTCGGGCCAGGTAGCCATCCAGAAAATCTGTTACGGCGGCGACAATGAAAATGGCAATCGCAAGATCGAGCATCCACGGTTTTGGAGTGAGGTGCGAATACTGAGAGATGAGAATGAAGAAAACGATGGCAAGCGCCAATCGGGCAAGTGTGATCTTGTTGGGGAGATTCAGGGTCGATGTCATGGATTTACTACTGGCAAAGCAACCTGTGTCGGCGACGCTACAAGGTCATAGCCGCTGCGCCCGGTACATCGAACGGACAGAAAATCTCCCGGCTTTGCGTCGGCACGCTCGACAAGTGTCACACTATCGACGCCAGGCGCCTGGCCTTCGTGCCGGGCTACGATCTGGCCGGTTTCTGCGATGCCGTCAACGAGCACATCGAAACATCTTCCCTCTCGCTGGTCGGCCAACGAGAAGGCAACGGCTTGTTGTGTTAGCATGAGGGCGTCGACACGTTCTTTCTTGATCTCGTCCGACAACTGTTCTTTCATTCGACCGGCTGGCGTGTCAGGCTCCAGCGAATACGGAAAAACACCCAGCGCATCAAAACTTGAATCTTCTATGAATTGCCGAAGTTCTTCAAACTCCGCATCGGTCTCGCCTGGGAATCCGGCTATCAGCGTTGTTCGAATGGCGACGCCCGGAATGCGGGATCGAATTTTTTCGAGTAGGTGTTCGGTATCCCGGCGATCGATTCGTCTGTGCATCGACTTCAATACCCGATCGTTAATATGCTGAAGCGGTATGTCGATATAATTGCAAACATGCTCGCAGTCTGAGATCGCATCGAGAATTTCATCGGAAAGCGTTGACGGATAGACGTACATCAGCCTGGCCCATTCCAAACCATCGATCTTGTTAAGCTCGCGTAATAACTTTCCGAGTCCACCCGGGACGACATCGTCGCCAAGCCCATAGCTCGTCGTGTCCTGCCCAATCAGGCTGATTTCGACGGCGCCATCACTGACAAGCTCACGCGCTTCGTCGAGAATCGTAGAAATGGGTTTGCAGTGCATTTGGCCTCGAATAGCCGGGATGGTGCAGAAGGTGCATTTTTGATCGCAACCTTCGCTGATTCGTAGATAAGAATAATGTCTCGGCGTGAGTCGCATTCTGCCCGTATCCTGCTGGATAAACGGGTGGTAATCCGAAAGATACAGATCGGGTGAATCGCTCGGCGTTGCTCCGCTGCGTCCCAGGACGGCTCGAACCACGTCATCCCGATTATTCACGCCGACCAGTGCATCAACCCCTGGTAGCCGATCCAGAATTGTCTTCCGGTCCCGCTGCACCAGACAGCCCGCCACCACGACTCTCGATGGGCCGTCCTTGTCTTTCTTACCGACGAACTCCTCGATGATTTCATCAGCTTCGGTGCGCGACGCCTCAAGAAAGCCGCAGGTGTTGATGACGACGACGTCAGCAGTGCTTTCGTCGTTGGTTATGACGCAGCCTGCTTCGGCAAGTTGGCCTAGCATTTTCTCCGAGTCCACGAGATTCTTCGCGCATCCCAGCGAGACAAACGCTACCTGTTTTGGCGATTCCGTCATCCTCGTTTCTTTCTCGCAATGTCAGCTTGGCCTGCCCGACCAAGTATGGGGGTAGTGTATCAGATCGATCAAACGGGAAAAGTCGCAAACGCAGGCACTTCACTGGATTAGGTATGTTTGTGAATTGGGGGCGATAGGGGGGTAACCGGAGAAATAACCTATGGCAAGTTCGATTGTGACTGGCGTTTCTGATTTCCCTGCCTATCGTTTAACGACATGGATAAACTCGATCAAATAGCGCAGCTTCTGAAATCGGCAGAGCATGGCGTTGCATTTACCGGTGCTGGAATCAGTACGGAAAGCGGCATCCCGGATTTTCGTAGTCCGGATGGGGTCTGGTCCAGAAACCGACCGGTGATGTTCGACGATTTTGTTCGCTATCGCGCTGAGCGGGTCCGATATTGGAAAATGCGCAGAGCTTTGTACC
Source organism: Phycisphaerae bacterium (assembly GCA_029260035.1). GTDB lineage: Bacteria > Planctomycetota > Phycisphaerae > UBA1845 > UBA1845 > OFTM303. The sequence continues at coordinate 10,319 of JAJDEA010000069.1, read as the reverse complement.
ACGAATTCCAAAACGCTCGACCTAACATTGGCCATGATGCGCTGGTCAGGCTTGAGGCGAACGGGCGAATAGAGGCGGTGATTACACAGAATATTGATGGCTTACATCAAGATGCTGGTAGTCGGCGCGTCTTGGAACTGCACGGGACGAATCGGGCTATTGCTTGTCTTCATTGCGGCAAGGAGTGGCCTTACGACGAGGTTCTGTCTCGAATCGATGCTGGCGATGAAGCACCGGATTGCGGTCACTGCGATGGCCCGTTGAAATCAAGGACCATCTCCTTCGGACAGGCCATGCCTTCCGATGTTATGGCTGAGGCTGCAGACCTTAGTTCGAATGCCGACGTATTTCTGGCACTCGGTTCGTCATTGGTTGTAGAGCCGGCAGCGTCGCTTCCTCGATTAGCAAAAAGTCATGGCGCTAAGCTCATCATCATCAACCTGGAGCCGACTCCGCTTGACGACATCGCGGACATCGTTGTTTCGGCGACCATCGGTGCGTCGATGCAGGCCGTGGTGGAAATCATTGAGGGGGCAAAGAGTGACGACGCAGTGTCTTGATGCAAGGTGGCTTGCAAGTAGGGCATAAGCAAAGGGCGACCCACGTTTGTGAGTCGCCCTTATGAATTCTGTTTGCGTTCCTCGTGTCTGCGCTTGCAGACGTTAGTGAGGACGTCTTACTTAGGGCAGGTGAAGCCCTTGGCGCGGCACGTCGGCGACGTGGCGACCATGAACGAGCCGTTCTTCATGCGAGCGATAGCTTTGATGCTGGTCTTGCCAAACTTCGCATTGAGGACGTTACGGCATGTGGTCGGGGTTGCTGATGTCGTGTTGAAGTTCTTGTTCTTCGAACGCGCCCACTTTGCGACCTGCGTTGCGCTGCATGTCTGGACGATGGCACCTTTGTTGATCCAGTTTGCGAATGTGTTCAACGTGGTGGCGGTTGGGCGTGGGAACTTGGCCGGACCCTTCGTCTGATTCATCAGCGTGCGGAAAGAACCGATTTTGCAGGTGAAGCTATTGCAAACGTTCTTGTACGATGACGTCGAGCTGCTCTTCTTCGTGCTTGTGTTCTTCTTCTTGACCATTTGTACTTCTCCGAAAAAACCAAAATGAACCGAGTGTTCCTTTACAATCACAAAAGGAAACTTCCTATGTGTTGGCTCATCGGTGCGCAGGAAGGGGGTCTTGAGATAACGAGGCTATGATCGACATAAATATAGGGCCATAGTGTTCGCGTGTTCGGTAGCATCGGTTTACGTCTTCTTGCATCACAGCGAATGAGTGAGTGCGAAAATCGCACTTAGCACATAAGGAAACGCTCTTTTTTGGGTGTGTAAAACTCGATGTGTACGTCGTTCAAACGTTGCACTTGGCGACACGTCTTGAAAAAAACTGCGATAAAAAAAATCAAAAAAATCATAATTGTTGTTGCGCGACCCATGTTGTGCTATAGCCGTCTCACTGCTTCCACGCTGGCACAACGATTTTCTTATTCCAACGCAGATCGTCTTGTGCATCGAACGCTTACGCGCTGCGCGAATGATTCAACGCAATCAGAGCGCAGATTCTTGGACCGATCGATTGGCTGCCTCGTCAAGAATTATCTTGATGCAATCCGAAATCGAAGACGCGTTTGCAAATCCCCATAATTCATAGGCTATGCATGCGCAATGCCGATTTTGTCTTGCGGGCAAACGGCCTGTAATACGGTCACTACCCGAACCGAAATTCCATGGGTCTTGCAGGAACGCTAAATCATGACGAACTAGTCTTTCAGCCGAGTGCGTTTGCGCTAGAATCGCCCCAGCTAATCCTCGCGAAGCTCTCGCGTGTACTTTCGCAATGTTCTTAGGCCCTCGAATATGCGCGATTTTACTACCGACTCCGGCGTATCGAGAATTTCTGCGATTTCCGCCCGGCTCAAATCCTCGGCATAGCGAAGGCGGAGAACCTCGCGTTGTGCTGATGGAAGCGTCTCGACGAGGTCTGAAACCTGCTCCTTCATTTCGTCCTTGACGAGTCTGGAAAGGTTTCCGGTTATCGAGGCACGCATCGCGGAATCGGCGGGCATGACTCCGTGATCCGGGCGCCTACCCCGATTTCGCAATAGGTTCAAACAGTGATTGCGTGCGACTTTGTACAGCCAGGGCCGAAATCGATCCGGAATCGGATCCGCAGTCAGTACCTTGAAGGTTATATCCTGGATCGCATCTTCAGCTTCCTCCACGCTTTTAAGATACCCCCAGCAGAAACGAACCAGCGCATCGCGATAGGTTAAGTCAAACAACCTGGCGGCGTCCTTCTCCCCTTTTCGAAGACTGTTTACCAAACTGCGCGTGATGTTCGTGCTATCGTGGGCAGGGTTGGATGATGCGTTTGGCAACAAGGTCTCCTTGGAACGCTGACTTCGTGAATGGGACTGCCATGTCCCCAATGCGTGAGTATTTCGGTCGTGCTCTCATTCGCTTACGGCGGACTGTCTTTCGTTCTGGAACTTCCCTCGCTCTTTTCCAGGAATTGCAGGCTATCCGTAATCTCACTCAATACTTCTTCAATGTCCAGTTCAGATTCTTCTTCATCCAGGCCACCATAGAAAGCTTGTAACGCCCTGAGCGATTTCTCAACGGGGGCACGAAGTTCGTCCGGGCAGGGTAGCCCCAAAGCATCGAAGATTCCGAGACCATCCAAAAGCAAGAATCGGGCTTCATCAAAATCGGAGGTTTCACCTCGCTCTACGAGCAATGCGCTTAGTCCTAGAAGTACTTGGCCGGTACGTACTCCGTCAGGCCGAAGTCGATCATATTTTTCCAATGCCGCACGGTATTCCCGTTCAGCTTGGTTGAATTGACCGACTTCTTGGTTGATCTGACCGACTTCGTGCATAGCACGCGCATACTGATGAGCTTTGGCTGCAAGTGCTAAATCTTTCAAATCAGTAAGCCTCTGTGTGCTCTCGCTGATTCCCTGCTGCATATGTTCATATGAGACTCCCACAAGTGTTGCGATTGAAACCAAAGCGCCGACGAAGGCAAATGCCAGGCGGTGTCGTTGGGCGAATTTCGAAAACTGATAGAGCAGGCTAGCACGTCTTGCGAGGATCGGCTGGCTGTTCGAGTACCGTTTCACGTCTTCTGCGATCGAAGCTGGGCTTTGGTATCTTCTCCCGCGTTTTTTCTCCAATGCTTTGAGGACGATGGTCTCAAGGTCGCCGCGTAGTGTTGGATCGATCGATGTAGGCCTTTGGGGCGGTTCCTCACAGATGGTCCTGACGGCTTCATGGAGGGCCGCCCGGCTGACCTTGTAGGGTAACTCGTCCGTGAGCAGTTCGTACAAAATGACGCCAAGAGAGTATACATCGCATCGCACATCGATTTCATCGACCTGGCCTCGGGCTTCTTCCGGGCTCATGTACGGCAGCGTTCCCATTATTTTCCCAAACTCCGTGCCGGTGGTGGTGACGGCGAGGTTTGGGTCAGTGATTCGGGCGAGGCCGAAGTCGAGGATCTTCGGGTTGCCCTCAGAGTCAACGAGAATGTTCGATGGTTTCAGGTCGCGGTGGATGATCCCACGTTGGTGTGCGTAGGTGATGGCGTCACAGATTCTTCGGAAGAGATCGAGTCGTTGTTGCCGAGGCACTTCTTGATCGCGAACATATTCGTTAAGACGAACGCCGCGAACCAACTCCATGGCGAAAAAATGCTGGCCATCATCTGTGCATCCTGACTCATAGATCGCACCGATCGCGGAATGCCTCAATCTGGCAAGGGTCTCCACTTCACGCTGAAACAGCTTCACGCGATATTCATCTACATATTGGCCTCCTCGAACGACTTTGATAGCCACAAGGCGCTTGGGTGTTTGTTGCTCTGCCTCGTAGACGATTCCCATACCCCCGACGCCGAGCCTGCGCAGGATGCGATAGGAGCCGATTCGTTCAGGCAGTGGTGCTATAGTCGGGGTGGCTGCCTCGCCGACAGCCGAGATACTGGCGCGAAACTCCGCCGCTCGAGCCTGGCAGGTGGAGCAGGACTCCAAATGGCTGGTGATTTCTGGAGCGTCGCGATCGATGCCGCTCCAAAGTTCTTCTTCGGTCAGATTACAAATCATTCGATGTAGCCAACGTCACCTCTTGCCTTGCGATATCGCATCGGGCATCTCCGTTGCTTCTCAGTCTATCCCGCAATGACTATAGCCTCGAACGGTCGAGCGTTCCGGCGAATTGCGGATAACCATGCGAGAACCATGCCTCCAAACGGTTCAGGCGAACAAGGTCACCTCTCTCTAATCATAACCCCGCCGAGCGTCGATCGCAGGGATCTTTATTTCCTGGGTCTTGTAATTATTAGAATTAGGACTAAATATTTAGTGTGACTTATAAGTTTGCCGGAATCTAATGGCGTTGGTTTCGTCTCTGTTTATCCATCCGCAAGTCTGCGATCGAAGAGCCTTCAATTCCGGCTGACGACGCCGAGTGGTTTTGCCAGTTTGTAATTCGGCTGTATGGCGGTATCGACAATCCAAAGCCTGCGTTTGGTTGTAAGGCAACGATGGCGGCTCGCGAAGGAAGTAAGCCGCGTGAAAGATATGCTGCACGAGGCCTTGGTGTTCCCTGTGCAATGGCCGCGTACGAACCGCCGCTATTGCCATACGGGAAGTCTGACGCCACAATGCGGTTTGGTAAGCCGATGGTGGAGGTTTGGATCGGCTGGCAATGTGATTTCTGCTTAGCGCCGACCGTCTTGTGTCGGGGCGAATCGCCGATACTCGTGGGGAGATGTCTTGCGGATGACGGGCGTCAAACGCTCGTTTGGCGGAAGTTCCAACTGGCGTTCTCGGCTGTTACGAGAGTTCCATCGCCAAGCGGTTGATCGTAAACGGCTTACCAGAATCCAGAGCCAATCGTTGGTTCGATGTTGCGGGTTTTCAGCATGGAGAGGTGTCCGAGCGGCTGAAGGAGCTGGTTTCGAAAACCAGTGTGCGGGTTAAACTGTACCGGGGGTTCGAATCCCCCCCTCTCCGGTTTTTGGGGCGTTATGCCCATTTGTGCCAACTGATGCCACCGTGTGCCGTTGCGCCTTATTTGACAAGCACTTACGACTCCTCTCATGACCTGAAGTAGGGTCAGAACGCGTCAATTTGTGCCTACTCGGGACCAATTCTTGTGCGCCTATTTGTGCGCCATCATCAGTATATGACGGAAGAGCAGAGAACGCTCTCACCATAGGTAACTGTGACACATCCGTGTATACTCGATCCGTTAACCGCTGATCACTATGCCGGGCCGCCTGTCGCCGGAGTCCGCCATCAACCCCCGCTATCCCCATATTTGTGATGAAAGTGTGCCGCAAGGCGTGGAAATCTACAAGCCAACCCCTACTGTCCTGACGCTCAATACCCGCCTTGTCGAAATCACTTCGTACAGTCTTCGGAAGCGGCATGATCCCACGGAATACGCGAGTACCTTGCTCGCAACCATTGCGTGCGAGATCGGTCAATAACTCAGTCACTTCCGAAACTAAGGGAAGATCCGCTTTCTGTCCGTTTTTCGTAGTTGAGGCACGAACTTGAAGGAAAGGGGGGGTAGCGTCAAGACGGACATCCTTCCAACACAGTTGAGTCAGCTCGCCACGTCGAAGTCCAGTATGCACCGCCGTAAGATAAACCACTTTTCGCACACCCGCCACCTCGATAAGCCGCTTCATCTCACCAAAACTCAAAGCCCGCCGAACTACCGTTTCAAGCCCACGAGTCTTCACGAGCTTTACCTTAGATAGTGGCTTTCCCGCTGCTTTTCCATGCGACACCAGCCAGGCCCACATACAACGAACAGCCTGAAGATAATGATTCTGCGTCCGAGGCGCCATCGTAGATTGCTTACTCCGCCAATCCTCAAACGAGGCAGCAGAAATATCATTCACGCGAGACCAATGGCATTCCTTCGCTAAACGCCGCACACGCTGTTTAATTTTCCCAATGTATTCGTCATCGCACCGGCGAGCCTGCAAATCCAAAACAAACTTATTCAAGTGCTCCAAAACCGTGCACTGCGCACCCTGAAGCAATTCGTCCGGAGGTAACAATCCTGCACGTTCACGTTCTACCCTCAATACGATTGCATCTAATTTTTTTCGTGCTATCCGTTTGTCAGTCGTTCGAAGTGAAACATACTTAAAGCGTTCTGATGAATCCGATCGGTACTTACCCCTATAGAGCTTCGATCTGCCCCTGTTCTTTCGCGTTGGCCTCCACACGCCCGAATACATTATGTGCGCTCACGTTTAAGCCGCTCAGTGAATTTCAAAACGTCCAGCATCGGCATCCGACTACCGCTCCCCACCTTGACAGGATGAGGTAATTCCCCCGAAGCGATCAAACGATGAACAGTTCGCCGGCTAACGGCCAATATCTCACCAACTTCATCTAGCTTCAGCAATCGATCCCCGTTTGATAACTGCATCATTTCCCGAATCCTATCGCTCTTTCCTGTTACCGAACGTTTGCAATGAATCAAAACCGAGACGAGTACTACCAAAGACACCCGCACCACCACGCGTTAGCGCCTAAAGCCAGGAACCGCTCGCACGACTCCCCATCTCGATTTCGATTCACGCATCAAACTGAAACGGAGCGGCCCACCGTTGTGGCTAGTATCCCAAAAGTTGCCCGTTGAAGCGGCCGTGGCATCGAACGCTTCAAGAAGGTCTGATACATACGGTTTTCCGCCCTCGCCTCAATTAATTCATCTCTTCTTTCGTTTCGCAGCCTTCTTTTCCTTACGCCGCTGCTCCGCAACGTCAGCATCCGTGAGATTTCTATCGCGAAGTGCGGCTATTTCCTCCGCACTCATAGATTGACCAAGAGCTTTCACCAACACACCGAGAACCTTTGGCGAACCAGTCACGGCACGCACAATTCGCTGCGTCAGAGGATTCTCCAACGCTTTCAAATGTTCTTCGTAATCCTCAAGTGCATAAATCATAACCCGTTCGATCATCGAAGACCGTGATTCGCCACGAACACTACATAATGCGTCAATACGCCCGAGTATCTCTGAATCGATCGAAATCGTCGTACGTTCTTTTCTCATAAGTATATCATAACATATTCATAACAAGAAATCAAATGTTATGCAATAATTCACAACAAATTGCCCTGCCTACAAAGACTTCTTATCATGCAACAAGTCGATTTACGAATTTCGGATCCCTAGCAACCGCAAGGAAACCCTATGCTCGATCACTCAGATAAGGCTGATCCGCACGATCGCAACCCCGCCGGAAGGCTCTTCAGAATATTGAAACGCGCCAAGTTACGACCAAAGGGTTCCGTAGGTTTATCTGCTTGGGCGCCCGTTTTATGTATTCCAGATCCGCTAAACCATTCGAAACTTCCCGTCCTCTTAAAACGAATGGCATTGGTTCTACAAATGCCAGACCACATCGAAGCTCAAATCAACACAATAAATCAGACCATTACATCAGAAGAACATAAACTGGACCGCGAACAATATATCGATTCTTGGCGCAATTCCTTCGCCGCCGCCGCCCCCTTTATGAATTCCGCGCAAAACATCACAGATTTTAATTCGAAAATTACGGAGGCTTGTATTGCATCCCTTGGATTCGTTAGTCGTGAACTTAATCGATCGACCTACGAACCCGAATTAGACCCCGATGTCCTTGCGGGACTAAGGAAACAAATCTCCGAGATCATTGATGAACTCCAAGCCGACACGACAATCGAATCCAAGTTGTCTCTGTATATCCTCCAACATCTGTTTTTCATACTCGAAACGATTAATGAATACGAGTTCGCCGGAATCGTTCCAATTCATAAGGCAATAAACGCGACTGTCGGCGCAATGATAATGACACCGGAATCCGAGGCGATAGCAGTCAAGCCCATTGGCAAGAAGATAGTCGAGTTCCTCAAGACTGCAGCTTCATTCATAACACTCGCGAAAGAAGGACCGCTGTTAATAGAAAAAGGTGTAGAAATCTTCACTAAACTACTGCCCCCATGACATTGTTCCACAGAACATACTATTAGTACAAGTCTAAGGGCTGCGGCCGGCGAGCCGCTCCGCGGCTCGACCGTCCTGCGCCCCGATGACCGCATCCATTAGCAACGCCCGCAAACATTCGGGTGTCACCTCTACCCAGCGCAAGACACCTACAGGCCATGTAGAGCCTCTTGCCAGCACGTCGTTTTTTGAGACTTCATTCAACTTCGCTACTACGCGTTCGAACGGAACCGGCAAGGCGAAACCAAACGATCGAGCCACCGTGCCATCTTCACCTATCGTCTCTACCAAACCTACGACACCGTTACCACACCGCGACAGACGAATACTCAGTTCCCTTTGCTCCCGCTTCACTGCTGGCTTAGAAGCGTTAATCCAAAACCCGCGAGATGCACTGTAATACTTGAAGTTAGAACACCCCTTCATCAATTCCGACAAACGGCCGCTTGATCCTTCTAATAAATATCTACTCACATACCGCACACCTACATCCGCAGGTCGCCACTTATACTCCATGCCGCCGACATTTTTATGACACCAATCTCGAATCCTCAAAAGTTGGCTGTCAGTGACTCGTCCAAGATTGTCCACTAACAAATGAAAATGGAGTCGATTCGTTTGCGCACAAAACTCACACATTCGAAAATAGGCACCATCTTCACCCAAGACCAAACGCACTTTTTCTATGAACTTGCGAACCAGGCCGCGCTTGACAATTTGCCTATACTGTTCTTCAGGACGGAAGGGCATTACCTCCGAACTGACTGACAAGGCAAACATTCCCACTCGCACCACTTCTGCAGTGTTGTACCGTTCTATCAATCGCCCAGCCACTTGTGAAACGCCAACCGGGCGGCACTTTGCATCGCTCATCCAAAAACCACGGGAAACGCTGTAAAACTTGAACCCTGACGCATTTAACACGAACTCCGGCAACTGCCCACGCGATCCTTTTGTTACATATTTGCAGGCATATCGAATCCCAGCCTTCGCCGGGAGGTATTTATAGTCCATCGTTCCAATATGTTGCTGGCACCATCCCTGAAGCTCCTTAAGTCGTCTAGGCTTAATCAGCCTCAGATCGTCCACGAGCAAATGAAAATGCAGCCGATTCTTTTTCCCGCCAAACTCACACACTCGAAAGTGCGGCCCACACACACCCAACACCGAACGCACCTTTCTCATGAACTCCCCGATCAACCTGCCTTCAACAATGCGCCGATATTGCTCCTTCTCACCAAACGGCAGCACAGCGTCACTGATTGTCAACGTGAAAAACCCAATTCGCTCTACACCCGCCGCCTTATAGCGATCAGTCAATCGCTCAGCGAGTCGAAGACCCGCAACTGGACCACACACCTTACAAGCAAACGAATCACAACCTTTCCGGCAAAGCCGAACACCAATTACTTCAGGGTCTGCTACAACCCTGTCAACACTATCCAACAGAACCGTAGTCTCATCATCTTTTGCCACCATGCCAATCACTCCAAGCACGCCATGCGCGGAGTGTGGCATCAGGCACGTTACTCATCATTGCATTATTCATGATGGCGAGTATCATCCATGAACTTTTGGCCACCGTCGCACGACGGCAAGATTCGGCCCGTCACCGTTCCAGCGGTAGGCGGGCCATTTATTATCCCAAACACAAAATCGCTCAGACCTCACGGGAGCCCGTCCGCAGGCCCGGCCTTCGTCTCACCCATTCGGTCGTCGCCCACTCGCTTCGCTCGAACAGGTTGAGCGACGACCGATCGGGTCCCGAGCCGCAGGCCTTCAGTCAGCGCCCTTTCTCTTTAAGAAAACCCCCTCAGACCTTGGTCGTTCTCCTCCAACCACACTTCCAATCCTCTGCGCACGGCAACAACCGCAGGTCCATCGATTGCCATCTTGAACATAGTCTCCTTGCCGCACGGGCCCTTGAATCGCCTCTGCACGATCACAGCGCACAGATCCGTCTGCTTTCCGCCACCTATCCAACGTCCACCGCATACCTCGAAAGAACCTGCTGAATTTCCGACGCTGCCAAACGGCTCTCCAACGAGCTCGAGCCTTCGTTTTCCGCTATCCATGTAACTCTCTTTTCTCCGCGCTCGCGGAAAATGCGCGCACAACATCCAGAACCGAATCACGCTGCGATTCAGTCAATCCGTTCCACGCTTGAAGTAATTCTTGAAGCCTCTTACAACCGGACGGCTGTAAGTCTTGTGCGCCTATTTGTGCGCCATACCCCGCTGACGACCCCGCGACACGCGTTTTCCGGGGGGTTCGAATCCCCCCCTCTCCGGTTT
>JAJDEA010000068.1 GCA_029260035.1 Phycisphaerae bacterium | reverse complement strand
TGCTCAAGTAACCCATCGAAATCGTCGAAATAAGAAAGGGCACATCGACGCACCGAGCCACCGCCGCTCGTGCCTGCAACCACAAACCTAGCGCTACGAAATTCGTCCGCCGAGCGCTACGTTTTCTGACCGCCGTTTACAGAATTGCGCGACACGGAGAATGTCCCGTTTCCGGCAGGCACTCAGCTCCCGCTCCCGCTCGATTTTCGTGGCAAAAAGAAAACATCTAAGGTTGATGTCACCAAACTTTTGTCCCTAGTTCAAGATCATTGCGAAGACTACCTCAAGTCAGAAGTCCTTCCCTATCGCCCTGATGCCTGGATTGACCACAACAAGATCAAGGTCGGTTACGAAATCCCCTTTAACCGCCACTTCTACGAATACGAAGAACCGCGTCCTTTGGAATTAATTGAAGAAGACATCAACGGGTTGGAGAAAGAGATCCTGGCGATGTTGAAGGAGGTTACAAAGTGAAACTTCCTGCTTATGAAGAATATACGCCAAGTGGCAATTCCTGGCTTGGTGAAGTGCCAGAGGGTTGGGGTGTTCATTCGATGAAGTTTTCATTGGCGATGCCAATAACCGATGGTCCGCATGAAACGCCTGAAATACTGGATACCGGGGTACCCTTTATCTCCGCAGAGGCGGTAAACAATGGCCAACTCGATTTTGCGAAAAAGCGTGGCTTCATTTCGATTGAAGACCACAAGAAGTACTCCAAGAAGTACAAGCCAGCGCGTGGTGATGTCTATATGGTGAAATCGGGGGCAACTACAGGAAATGTCGCAAGGGTTGAAACAGATCAAGAATTCAACATTTGGTCTCCACTGGCGGCGATTCGTCCAGACTTACAGAAGACGACGACGGACTTCGTGTACTATTCTATGTTGTCAAGACCGTTCCTCCATTCAGTAGAGTTGAGCTGGAGCTATGGTACGCAGCAAAACATTGGGATGGGCGTCGTTGCCGATCTCGACATGGCATGGCCGCCAGTGGACGAACAACATCGAATCGCCAATTTTCTCGACTGGAAGACGGGGCAGATTGATGAGTTGATTACGAAGAAGAAGCTACTTATCGAGAAGCTCAATGAAAGGCGGGCCGCGCTGATCACCCAGGCCGTCTCCAGGGGGCTCGACGCCAACGCGCCTATGCGAGACTCAGGAATTCCCTGGCTCGGTGAAGTGCCGAAACATTGGCAAGTGATGAAATTCGGCTATCGAACGAGGATTCAAGAAGGTCAGGTCGATCCAGAAGATGAGCCCTACGATGAGATGCTTCTCATTGCGCCCAATCATATCGAGTCGAATACAGGTCGAGTCGTTGATTTGTCAACAGCGCGGGACCAAGCAGCGATCAGCGGCAAATACTTGGTTCGGAATGGTGATGTCGTTTACAGCAAGATCCGTCCCCATCTGAACAAGTGTGCGGTGGCAGATTTCGACGGGCTGTGTAGCGCGGACATGTATCCTATCCGCACTGAACCAGACGTGATTCCATTTTTTTTGCAGTATTGGATGCTGGCTCAACCTTTTCTCGACTACGCGACATTGTGCTCGATGCGAGTGGCGATGCCCAAGCTAAATCGCGAGACGTTGAGCGCTGCCCCACTTGTTGTCCCTCCCATCAAAGAGCAGAAGGACATCATTAGGCACTTGGACGGCCAGCTGAAAATGATCGACTCGCTTCGCGAAAAGGTTGCTCAGGTTATTGACCGTCTCTCCGAATACCGCGTCGCTCTGATCACCGCCGCAACCACCGGAAAGATTGACGTCCGCAAGGTCACAATCGGAGGCGATGAGTAGCCGTGCCGATTACAATTGAAAGCTATTTTGGCGCATTGCGGGACTACCTGAACACCCAACACTACGAAGTGACTGCGGTCGAAAACGAAAAGATCGTGATCAAAGAAAAGGTCTACTTTCCGGGCGCTACAGCGGCACGCGCCAAGAAGGTACGACTGCAAGTGCCTGGTGAAGCAATCGTAATCAATCTTGACAAGAAAAATACTCGTGGCAATTCAGACGCTCTGTTTCATTTTCTCGATGACCAGGCGAAGCCCTGGTCGAAACGCTGTGACTTCGTAATTTTTCGTTTGCATCGCAAACAGATTGCCGCTATCTGCATTGAGTTCAAGTCGGGTTCATTCCCAGACAGCCTGGTCGATCAAATGAACGCCAGTGCCGCGTGGTGCCGTTCGTTGCATAGCGTTATTAAGAATTACACCGGAAAGACCAAACGAATCCGAATTACGAAATTCGTGTTGTCATGCCATCCGAATCCAGATGCCTATTTGGACGACGACAAGAAATATATACGCCGCGATCATACGATTCGCCACTATCTCTACGATGACGTAGACGGCATGTCATTGGACGATCTCGAAAACACGCATGTTGAAACGATTGGGTGATTCCTATGAAGAAACACACCGAAGCTCGCCTAGAAGACGCCATTGTCGACCACCTACATAGCCACGGTGGCTTTGAATTTGTCGATTACCGCGAAGGCGAAGCCAAGGGACGCTACGACACCGACAAGGCGCTAGACCCGAAGCTGGTCTTAGATTTCATTCGACAGACACAAGATAAGGTTTGGAAAAGTCTGCACGCCATTCATGGAGACGAAACGGAGAAAGTTGTCATCGACCACCTTGAGAAGGAATTGAGCACAAAGGGCATTCTCAAAGTCTTACGACAAGGATTCAAATGCTACGGCAAGAAGCTGCGCACGGCGGTTTTTGCTCCTAGTTGCGGACCGACGCGAAAATCAACTCAGGGAATTGGTCGCTATTGAGGTCGGCGCGGCATCTTGCGCGGAAAGGGAGCAATCTCGGATGGCGGTGGTGTTAACTCCGTTTCCGACGCCCATTGATCGCGTTCGCTGTTCGATGCATAGAAACGAAGCCAGGTTTCCGGTTCGTCGCTGTCATCGAGGCAATGCCAGTGAAGATAGTTTTTCGGCAGGTCGACTTTCTTTTCCGACGATGGCAAGATGTCTCGATAGACAAGGCAGTAGAGTTGGCGATCGGAAAGGTGGTCCGTAAAATCCAACACGACTCGCTGGTCGTAGAGTCGGTGGATCGTTTCCCAAAGAGTTGTATGAAGTTGCTGATCGTCGAGCGAGTCGGGATGGGGGAGCACGAGTTCAGGATCGAACCATTTGCTGATCGGCAGCACGGGGGCGCGCTCCCACGCCAGCATCGATTCGAGAAACTCGTTTTCGCGCGGCGTCGGCAAGCGGCGTGTGTTGAGCAGGTCGACCGATTCGTCCAAAAACGGTTCCAGCTCATCGCGCAATCGAGCATTCAGCATTAACTGGTCAATCTCATCGGAAGATGGTCGGCCTGGATCAAACATCTCTTGGCGCCTGTTGGTTGGGTTCGGTTCTCGGTGGATACGACAAGTGGCTCCATTCAAACTACAACCCGAATCTACCAACAATGGCTTCGTCAGCAATACTTTCTTTGACTGAAACGATAGTTTCGGTGAACTCTTTTTTATCCCCGTGTGACGATTGCTACGACC
>JAJDEA010000067.1 GCA_029260035.1 Phycisphaerae bacterium | reverse complement strand
CGTAGCGCCAGTGTAATACGTTGAGAAACACCCCAGATACACGCAGAAGACCGCGTTCTCGACTTCCCAGGGCAGGTTTTTGGACTTGAGCTACTGCTCGACACGCAGGAGGTCACAGGTTCAAGTCCTGTATCGCCCATTTTCCTAACTCTTTTTATTTCAAAGACTTACGAATCCTACGAAAGCGCGAACTGCGCCCAATTTTGGTCGAAATCGCGAAAAAATGTCAACTCAGTGTCTTTTGCGAAGAATTCACAGGTTGGGCGAAAGTCCGAGTGAATTTGGTTGCTTCGTTTGAAGCTACGTAGGAGCAATTCTCGACACAAGCGCGTTTCCGGAGACGCGAAAGCGTATGAGTGCCTACGTTGCGGGCAGGCACTCAATACTGTGATCCTCGCCGAAAAAACCGGGCAGATGAACTTACGATCCAAAGCATCATCTCTAATTGCTTGTGCCTCCCAAGAATTCCATCCGAGTCCAACGTGACTGTTTCGATTCGTTGGAATCCAAGATTTCGAGTTTCGGGTTGCCGATTGCGGTTGGGATTTCAGGCGATGTGTAATCGATATGCGTGAAGCTTCGGGATTCGGCGCGAACCACTCTCGCAGAAAATAAATCCTCGCCGTAAGATGGACGTTGTTACGCTGCGCGGCGATAGCGATGATGGAGCCCGCCAACCATCGGAATTGCGACCACCTTCCCGTACCCGCGTTGTTCGACTTTGCGTGGAACAGGCGCGTTGCGATCTAGGGACAAATGAGTTCTCGAATGATGATAATACTCGATGTAAGAGCGGAGGATTCGCTTGAGGTGTCGTTCGTTGAGAATGATGACGTGTTGCAGGCATTCGCATTTGATGGAACCGATCACTCGCTCGGCATACGGATTTTGCCACGGAGTTCGACGTGAACATACGGCTTCCTCGATACCCGTGTTCTTGATCCGCGTCTGAAACTCATGCCCGTAAATGCCGTCGCGATCTCGAATCAAGAATCGCGGCGCTTTGTCATCAGGAAACGCTTCGATCATCTGTTGTGCGGTCCATTCGGCCGTTGGGTGCTCGGTGACATTAAAGTGCACGATGCGACGTTGGTCGTGGCGCAGGACGACGAACGTGAATAGAATGCGAAAAGTAGCTGTGGGCATAGTGAAGAAGTCAATGCCCACAGTGTCCGGCAAGTGATTTTCAAGAAAGGTGCGCCAGGTTTGTGAAGGTGGCTTTCGGCCATGGATCATGTACTTGCCCACCGTTGTTTCGGACACGTCGTAGCCCAGCAGTTTAAGCTCGGAGTGAATCCGCGGTGCGCCCCATGAAGGATTCTCGCGGCACATGCGGCGTTTCAGTTTGCGGATTTCGATCTCAACCTTCGGATGCCCCAACCCTTTGGCCCGAGACTTCCAACGCCAATACAACTTGAAACCCTGTTTGTGCCAACGAACTACAGTTTCAAGTTGGACGACAAGAAGAGCCGAGCGCCAGTTTGACCACAACTTCGATAACCAGACCCAGAAGATACGATCCATTGGTCGAATCTTGGGCCTTTTTATTTTCGATTGAAGCACGGCGAGTTGCTGTCGCAGCGCAAGTTTCTCAAGAGCGAGCTCGCCTTGATTGCGAAAGATGTTTCTCACAAACAACAATGCCATCCGTAGCAAGCTCATGACACGCTCCATCCATTGATTTCACAAGCCGATAGCGTATATTCAAATGGTCACTCGTCAATTCTTAAGTCCTTTGTTGGCAATGAGTACGGACTAAACGGGAGGCACAAGTCCGTGGGGCAGAGCATCGCGGCGTGTGTTTGGATCCAGGTAATGCATGGCTGGCGTCGACCGATAAACTCCAGACGGCGCTTCAACGTGTGTAAAATTTGGAGCTATTTTCCATTGTTTCGTCGGCCAAGAACTGATAGGCTATATTTTAGTTCGGCGCTTGGAGAGAGGCGTTGCTTTATGCCATCTCCGAGGAGGTAGTACAATGAAGAGGAGCCTGAGCCTCTCGTTGATCGTGAGTTTCGCATGTCTGGCGGCCAGCGGCCACGCCATTACAGCACCCACTGATCTTCCCTATGACGCTATTCGTGCGTTAAGGGCGACTGCGACCGTATCTTCCACCGATGCCTTGACGATGGCATTATCCCGTGGGCGCGAGGATTTGGCATCATCGACGTCTGCGCCTTCCGGAACCCGCGGCGCTTTCGGAATGACATCGGCAGCAAAGCGCGCGATGCTGCCAGCAGAGGTTCATCCGCAAGTTGCCACCGAAAACGCTGGGACGGTCTCGTCGGACTTCGAGATGACAAGCGCCGGTGATTCGGCACGCGCAGCGGCTGGATGTTCGTGCGGCCTGGACACCGAGGGGCAGGATTTCTGTTTTCAAGCTGAAATCTGCGGTCAACTAACGCCTTGCGCGGCGAGCACCGAATGCGGTCCGGGCGAGCGATGCTTGGCGAACAACTGCTGCGCACCTCCGCAAGATTTCGCATGTCATGCTGTTTGCTCCGGCGGGTGTGTCGGTGGTGGTACATGCGGATTCTACCAAGCCTGCACAGCTGGTCCGCCAAATGACGAATGCGTCTTCGCGCAGGACGCTGCTGTTCCTTCACAGGTTATTGCCTCGACGGTCGGCGCGACGTTCGATGCTGCGCCTTTCTGTCAGACGGACAACACCGCCCCCGGCGTCTGGTACCGCGTAATGGGTACAGGCAACACGATAAGAGCTTCGATGTGCACTGAGTTCGTCGACTTTGACACGAAAATATCGGTTTTTTGCGCTGGGTGTGGCGTACTGACCTGCGTGGCCGGCAACGACGATGGCTTCTGCGCGGGGTTACCGAGCACGTTTTCTGATGTCAGTTGGTGTTCGATTGACGGCACCGAATATCTGGTGCTCGTACACGGGTATCTGGACCAGGCTGGTGGGGCCATTCTCAACTTCTCTGACGATGGCGATCCGTCGTGCGTTGGCCGTGTGAGTTGCGTTGCTGGCGATGACTGTGGCAATGCTAATGCGATCCCCAACGTTCCGTTCTCGACCACGTTCGACAACTCAGCAGCGTTATCGGGTGGCGCGCCTGGAAGCTGTAATTCCCAGACGGCGAGCGATATGGATAACGACGTATGGTTCAGTTACACGCCTAGGACCAACTGCGACCTATCCGTTACAGTCAATCCAGATGCGGGTGCTGGGTATGACGGGATCGCTGCGGTGTATGAGGGGCCGGATTGCCTCAATCTCACGGAACTTGTATGCCTGGATGAACCGGAACCGATGCTAGCGAATGTCCTGGTCAAGGCTGGCATGACATATTGGATCCAGATGGGCGACTGGGGCACTTTTCCAACTGGTGGCGTGACACAGCTGGACGTGGACTGCGCGCCTATCGGTGCCTGCTGTGATGACTCGACGGGAGTCTGTCAGGACAGTGTTTCGAGTGTAGACTGTCAAGCCCCCAACCGGTTTGCCACGAATACGTTATGCAGCAACCTAAGCCCGCCCTGCGCGACGCCTGGCGAAGCCTGCTGCGCGACCAACGGTTCCTGCACCGACGTCGAGCCGAGTGTCTGTATGTTGGCGGGTGCCACCCCACAAGGGGTCGGCACGACATGTGCTACGGTCACCTGCCATCCAATACCATGCGATCAAAGCCCATTCCCGGCATGCGACGGCGAGTGTATGCCCGGCACGAACTGCACGCCGAATACGGTGACAGGAACTTGCGCCTGTGAGCTACTTCCGTGTGGTCAGAGTTCGTTCCCTATCTGCGACGGAGCATGTCCGCCGGACTCGATTTGCACAGGGAGTCCGACGGGTGGTTTTTGCGATTGCCAGGTTTCATCCGAAGCCTGTTGCCTTCCTGACGGCACTTGTTTAGAGACCTCGCTGGATGAATGCCTTGCCAAACGCGGCAATCCACACGGATCGGGTTCGGCCTGTGCAACAGTGAACTGCCCACCGGCGACAGCCATCGAGATTGATCAGTTCGACCTCTCGATCGGCCAGTTGGAGTTGGTCAGCCCGAACGGTACCGAGATTGTTTCAGTCACCGGACCGGCTACGGTTCACGTCTTCTTCGAGGGTACCAACGATGGTGATGCCAACGACAGCGACGGCGATGGGCGGGAAGACGTCGTCACGCAGATGGTCGATCTGCAACTCACCGGCATAAGCCCAAGCCTCGGACCGATCCTTGTCAATGTCCACCCGACACTTGTCTCGCACGGCGAGATCGAAGAAACAGTCAACAACACCGCTGGCTTATTGGATGTCGACCCATTTGCGCCCGGCACAGCTGATAGCTTCTTTGATCTGTTCTTCGAGATTCACGTCGGCGGTCAGGTGTTCTTCACCCAGGATCCGAAGCGCATGAGCAGCTTGATCCACCACAAGCCGCCGGCCCCCGGCGATTTCTACGAGAACCTCCAACAGATTCAGTTGTACGACGCAAGCGGCAACCCAACGCCATACTTCCTTGGCGCCACGCATCACCAGCCACGACCTTGGTGCAGGGGTGGCGACACGGACGATGACCAAGATTTGGACCTCGCAAACTACGCGGATTTCTTCAATTGCCTAACCGGGCCGGACGTACCGGCGACCAGTATCGACTGTTCTCGATGCTTCGATTACAACGGCGACGGGGATGTGGACGAGCAAGACTACGCCAAGTTCCAGCAGACATTTACGGGAGCGCAATAGCTGGCGTTCTCGAAAATGTCATTCCAAGTTGTCTGCTGTCCCTCCCAGAAATGCCATCCGACGACATCTCAAACGCATCGAATGGTTGGCGCACCCAGTGTAGAGGCTCGAGAGTGCAATTTCGACGGCGAAATCGCATTGGGTCTATCGTGGAAGCGAGGAAATTCGAGATCCGCGCAAACTCCCCGCGTAGCACATGAAGGCTCGTTGCAACATGGACATTTTTACGCCGCTCTGCGATAGCGATGATGGAGCCCACCGACCATCGGAATTGCGACGACCTTTCCACGCCCACGTGGTTCGACTTCGCGTGGAACAGGAGCGTTACGGTCCAAGGACAAGTGAGTCCTCGAATGATGATAATACTCGAAGTAAGAGTGGAGGATTCGCTTGAGGTGTCGTTCGTTGAGAATGATGACGTGCCGCAGGCATTCGCACTTGATGGAACCGATCACTCGTTCGGCATACGGGTTTTGCCACGGGGATCGACGCGAACATACGACTTCTTCGATCCCCATGTTCGTGACCCGCGCCTGAAACACATGCCCGTAAATTCTATCGCGATCTCGAATCAAGAATCGTGGCACTTCGTCATCAGGAAATGCTTCGATCATCTGCTGTGCGGTCCATTCGGCCGTAGGGTGTTCGGTGACATTAGAGTGAACAACATGTCTTCTATCGTGGCGCAGAACGATAAATGTGAATAGAACTCGAAAAGTAGCTGTGGGCATAGTGAAGAAGTCAATGCCCACGGTGTCTGGCAAGTGGTTTTCAAGAAAAGTACGCCAGGTCTGTGAGGGCGGCTTTCGGCCGCGGATCATGTATTTGTCCACGGTTGTTTCGGACACATCGTATCTGAGTAAGCAGAGTTCGGAATGGATTCGAGGTGCGCCCCATGACGGATTCTCGCGGCACATGCGGCGTATCAGTTTGCAGATTTCGATCTCAACCTTCGGACGCCCCAGCCCTTTGGCTCGGGACTTCCAACGCCAATACAACTTGAAACTCTGTCTGTGCCAACGAACTACAGTTTCAGGTTTGACGACAAGAAGAGCCGAATGCCAGTTAGACCAGAATTTCGATAGCCAAACCCAGAGGATACGATCCATTCGTCGAATCTTGGGCCGTTTCTTTATCGATTGAAGTACGGCGAGTTGCTGTCGTAGCGTAAGATTTTCAATAGCGAGTTCGCCTCGATTGCGAAAGACGTTTCTCACAAATGACAATGCTATCCGTAGCAAGCTCATGACACGTTCCATCCATTGATCTTAGAGTCCAAAATTGTACCGGAACTTGGCAATGTCTCAATTCATAAGTCCTTTATTGACAAGCAGTACGGACTAAGCGGGAGACACATCGGAATAAACGACAGGGACAGGTAATCTCAACGTTTTCCAAGGCATCGTAATCCAAAAAACATAATGTTTCTAATGGCAAACCTCGAGCACTGTGCCAGAAATAGCTGTGAGTCGTCGCCAAGGCTGATGTTAACAATTCAAATGGGAAAACGTCATATAGCGGGAGAGGTGCATATTGGTGCCACGAAGGTGGTTGGGGAACTGGCGAATCTGTATTTTTTGGTAACTTTTGGGGCAACTCTGGAAGGAAAAACTGGTTTAAGAAGGAAAGCGCTCCTACTTATCTGTATACATGGCGGGTACCGGTTGCTCGCTGTGTTTGGTATGCTGGAGTTGACGGATATACCACGGCTACTTTCGGGAACCAGTATCGCATTAGGGCGAAGTTTGTTCCAGACAGACGAGGGTGTATGCTTAGCTGTCAATTGCTAACACTGCCAGATGATCGGCTCAGGTATCATCGCAGCCACCGATCAATATCACCATGGCTTATCGCTCTTGCGATCCTGTTATCAGTTGGGTGCTCGCCAAGCTGGCATCTGGCTGACGCCAACCGCGAGGTCAAGCGTGTACTCCACGATTACGACCAACAGATTCTTGGTAAACGCGAACAAGGGATCCTACAACCAGTTGAAAAAATCGATCTGCCAGCCAGCGCGGAGGAACAAATCGAAGCGCAGATTGAAGTAAACGAAGCGCAAAGCGTAGCGGAATTACCGGAACCAATAATTCTAGACCTGGGCACGTCACTCGAACTCGCCTTCACTACCGGTCGGGATTATCTGGATCGCAAGGAAGGACTGTATTTGCAGGGGCTGCGCTATACTTTAACGCGGTACAACTTCGGCCCAATCCTCAACTCGACCATATCGTATATCTGGAATAACGTGGAAGATAGTACGGCCAATGACACGCAGACAGCCACACTTGGTGTTTCCGACACGCTGCCCACAGGCGGCCAGCTTGCGATATCATCTATTTTGAATGGATCTCGTACGGACGATCCAGATCTATCTGCCCTTGATGGGACGTTTTTCTTCGACTCCTCGATCCAGGTCAGTCTGAGGCAGCCGCTACTTCGAGGAGCAGGATATGAGGTTTCTCATGAACCACTCACTCAGGGCGAGCGCGCTTTGATCGACTCAATCCGCGCCTTCGAGCTATTCCGTCAAGACTTCAGCATCGGTGTCGCAAGCGCTTACTATGGCTTAGTCAGCCAAAAGACACGACTCACCAATGATGAGCAGAACTATCAGGACGCTGTGTTCGATAGGAAGAAAGCCGAAGCCTTGCGACAGGTTGACCGCAATCAAGACGACGATGTGTTTTTGGCTCGGCGCCGAGAGATTGAGGCTGAGGATGCCCTTCTAGTGTCACGTACAGATTATCAACTCGCATTGGACGATTTGAAGATTCTGCTGGGCTTGCCTACTTCGACCGCAGTATCGATCGTGGATGCGGAACCTGAATTTAAGCCTATTCGCATTGATGCAGCTTCGGCGGTAAACGTGGCTCATCACAACCGCCTCGACCTGCACATCGATCGCGATCAACTCGATGACGCTGAGCGAAACGTCAGGGTGTCTCGAAACAGTCTGTTGCCGAATTTGGATATGACCCTCGATTTCGGCCTGACAGATGAATCCGTAGTACCAATTAATAACGTTGCGCCCAACAGCTGGTCAACAGCGGTCGGTTTCTCGTTAGAGCTTCCACTCGATCGGAAATCAGAACGTAACGACTATCGTACAGCGCTTATCCAGCTGGACCAGTCACGCCGCAACTTGCAACGTCGGCTCGATGAGATCGAACGCGATGTACTCAACCAACTTCGAGAGTTAGGGCAACTGGGCAAACGGATTCAGCTTCAAAAAGATCAGATAGATCGTGAGAAACGAGCCGTAGCTGTGACACAAATCCGATACGAATCGGGCGACGCAGACAACCGTGATCTTCTGGACGCCCGTCAGGGTTTAACCGATGCCCAGAACGCTTTAATCGACCTGAGAGTGCAGCACTTTATCTCAAGCCTTAGGCTGCGCCGGACTCTCGGTATCCTGTTTATCGATAACAAAGGAATGTGGCTACCATGAAAACAATCATTGTAATCATTACCATTGCGGTTTTAGGCGGAAGTGGAGCACTGCTGTTTCGTGGCCAAGGCGTATCGGTTAATCGAAGCACTGTGCCTGACAACATGCTTTTTGAAGCTAAGCAGGGCCAGCTTATCGTCACTATTACCGAAAATGGTTCCCTCAACGCCAAGAAATCGGAGAAGATCACTTTTGAAGCCCAGCGAAGCGGAACGATCACGATGCTGGTTGAAGAGGGAAATACCGTCGAAAAAGGCGAAGTACTATGCCAACTTGAAACCACCGAACTTGAAGCGGAATTGCAGGAGCTCAAACTGAACATCGTCCAGACGGAGGCCGATCTCGACACAGCCAAAACCGAATTGGAAATCCAGCAATCCGAGAACATCGCTACCATCGAAAAGGCTCATATCGCGCTCGCCAAGGCCAAGAACGAATTGGAGCGATACCGAGATGGTACTGCGCCAAAGGATCGGCGGACTGCTGAAGTGGCCATTAAGGAGGCCCGAACCAAGCACAGCCGAGCCAAGAAGAAACATGAGGATTCTGTAAAACTGTTGGAACAAGATTATGTTAACAAATCGCAGGTAGAACAAGATCAAATCGAATTTGAGCGAGCAGAAATTCAGTTGACCGGTGCCCTGCGTGATCTCGAAATCTTCGACCAGTATTCGCACCCGATGGCCATGACCGACAAGAACACTGCAGTCTCAGATGCGACGCGCGATCTGGCAAACGGTGAGAAAAGAACCAAATCCAAGCTCCGCCAAAAAGAGGTGGCTGTAGAGAGTCAAGCCAGCCGGTTGACACAGCTCAAAAAGAAGCGCGACGAGGTAGAGCAGATGATCGAAAAGTTCACGATTGTTGCACCGTCCCCGGGCATAGTCATCTACGGTGATCCCGAGCGCCAGTGGTACCGTAGCAACATCAAACTTGGCGGGCAGGTCTGGAGCGGATTCACCCTGTTCACTATTCCCGATCTTCGAGTGATGAAAGTACAGGTTGAAGTCCACGAAGCCGACATTAACAAGCTCGAGAAAAAGCAACGGGTCACGGTAACCATGGACACCTATCCCGGCCTGGTACTCACAGGTGAAGTTACCAAAATTGCATCCATTGCGGGCAACCCTAAGCGTAGCATGAATGACGAGGTGAAGAAGTTCACCGTTGACATTACCTTGGAATCCACAGATGAACTGACTCTTAAACCAGGCATCAGCGCCAAAGCGGAGATTTTTATCGAAGAACGCGATGACGTACTCTTCGTTCCGATACAAAGCGTCTTTTTCGAAGAGGGGAAGCACTACTGTTTTGTGAAGCGCAAGGAGCCCGCCCCGGTGCGAGTCGAAGTCAAGCCCGATCTGAGCAACGATTCGTATGTGCAGATAGCAGAGGGTCTTCTGGAGGGCGACAGGGTACTGCTCTACAACCCGGTTATGCGTGCAGCTACTGAGGCACTGGCCCATGGGGAGAAGCCTCAACCTGTCCCAATGGAGTTGTCCGCCTCCACCAGGGTATCGCAGATCGACTGAGCACTGACCCATGGTATCCAACCAACCCATTCTCAAGCTCGAAAAGATCGAAAAGGTCTATGGTACAGCGGCCAACCCTCTGCGCGTGCTGTGTGATATCAACCTGAAAGTCGACTCTAGCGAGTATGTAGCTATTGTTGGTCCATCTGGTGCCGGAAAATCGACACTCTTAAATATCCTCGGGTGTCTCGATCTGCCCACCAATGGTTCGTACCACCTGATGGGTGAAGACGTGGCCCGGTTCGATGACCACAGACTCTCAAACGTCAGAAACACACGCTTGGGTTTCATTTTTCAGTCGTTCCAATTGATTTCGCATCTCTCAGTGCTGGAGAATGTAGAGATGCCTCTGTTTTACGCTCGTCAGCCCAAACGGATTCGCCGCCGCCGCAGTCTGGAACTTCTGGACAAGGTGGGTCTGAGTCAACGCATTCGGCATCGACCGAGCGAATTATCCGGAGGAGAGTGTCAGCGAGTAGCCATAGCTCGTTCGCTTGCCAACGATCCAGCCATGGTCCTCGCCGACGAACCAACTGGGAACTTAGACTCCGCCACCTCCCGCGACATTATGAGCCTGCTGGGGGAATTGAACGAAGCCGGGCGAACCATTGTGCTGATTACTCATGACACTGAGGTTGCAGCAGCGGTCCCCCGTCGTGTATCGCTTCGTGATGGTTGTATTGAACAGGATATGTTTCAAGGATTGTCGAGCTGATGTTTATTTTTGAGCTAGGCACTGAGTCGCTGCGTAATTTAGCTCGGCACAAGCTACGCTCTTTGCTGACAACACTGGGTATCATCTTTGGTGTGGCATCGGTACTTTCTATGGTAGCGATTGGTGAGGGTGCCCGACGTGCCATCCTCGACCAGATTCAACAACTGGGTATCAAGAACATCATCATCAACGCCCGCAAACCTCCCGAAGAGGAAAAGGTTAACGACGAGGATACTAGCCGCACGCTGCGATACGGACTCACATTCCATGATGCCCGCCAGATCACTGAAACTCTGCCGATGGTCGATGCAGTGCTCCCGGTCCACGATGTAGAAAAATGGATCTGGTTTAAGAGCCGACGCATTTCTGCCAACGTCCGAGGCGTGACACCTGAATATTTCCAACGATTGCAGATCGAGCCATTTCTCGGGCGGGTGCTGGAGGATACGGATAACCTTGTACGTCGCCGCGTATGCGTGATCCGAGCCCGATTGTTGAGTGAAGCCAAATATGTTGGTGATCCGCTCAAACTCGATCTAAAGATAGGCACGGAGTATTACAGAGTCGTTGGAGTCTTGCCAGACTTCGAATTCCAAGACCTTAGTAAATCGGTGTTGGGTATCGAGGATAGCACGATGGAGGTGTATGTACCCTACGAGGCTGTGATCGACCGATTCGGTCTCAATATGCGATCAATGCGAGCAGGCACATATGAAAGTAGCCGCGTAGAATTACACCAGATCGTTTGCGCGATCGACACGGAAGAAAACGTAGTCCACGCGGCCAGAGGCATTCAGGCTATTCTCAATAAACTTCATAAGAAAAAAGACTACGAGATAACCGTTCCGCTGGAGCTATTGGAGTCCAAGCAGAAAGCTCAGCAGGTATTCAACATTGTGCTGCCGATTATCGCTGGCATTTCGCTGTTGGTTGGGGGGATCGGGATCATGAACATCATGTTGGCCAGCATTATCGAGCGAACCAGCGAAATCGGCATACGCCGTGCGATCGGCGCCAGCCGCGGGGACATCACCTGGCAGTTTCTGATCGAGACGGTCACCCTGGCCACGATCGGTGGCATGTTTGGTATTCTGTTGGGCATTTCTAGCGTATATGTGTTGAAAATGACCACGCAGTGGCATGCCGATCTCACCCCGTGGGCTCTGGTTCTATCGATGAGCGTCTCCTGCCTGACGGGAATTGTTTTCGGAGTGTACCCCGCCCGCCGAGCAGCGACCATGAACCCGATCGAGGCGTTGCGGCATGGGTAGAGCAAAGCCGCAAAGAGCTAGGTCTAGCCGTGCTATTTGCAGGAACATTGTGCGTCCAGGTAAGGCAAGCATGTTCGGTAGGAGCCAGTCCTACCGGGAAAGGAACCAGATTCCCGTATCCATGAAGAGGCTATTCGTTGTCAATAAGCGTTCCGCATTTTTTTCCTTCTTTTTGGCATCCTCCCCTTCCCGGAGGAGATCGAAGCCGCGGGGTTTGGGCGAAGGCAGCATGGGTGATCGAACTCTGGTTGGTACGAAAGCTCACTCCGGTGGGGAAGTAGCGGTTGTCCCTCCCAGAAACTCCATCCGGTACAAGATTGAACGTATTGAATCGTCTGCACGTCTGGATTCGAGGTTCAATCCCCGATTGTGGTTGGGATTTCAGGCGTTGTGTGATCGGTTTAACTGAGGTTCTGGAATTCGGCGCGGAGTCTTCTCGCAACCCATAGACAATTCTCGGAACATGAATGGCGTAGTGTCCAAGTATTCAAATGCCGCAACTGGACACTCAATTCTAATCGCTCGATCGTCTGGCTAGATTGCCGACGCATTCGCAACTCTACACCAGCCGCGCATCCTTTGACTTGTTTGTTACGATTCAATACGGCAGATGGTCAAGCGGCGTCGCGATAATAGTATCGGAGCACGCCGCCGAGCCGTTCGCGACAAACAACAGGACCGTCCAAAG
>JAJDEA010000066.1 GCA_029260035.1 Phycisphaerae bacterium | reverse complement strand
TGCTGTCGTTTGGCGGCTTTGCTGGATGTGCCCCTCAAAACCGCTGCCCAAAACGTGGTCCCCGTTTCCAGCACCGCCGCTGAATCCGTCGAGCAATTACGCAGCTGGGCATCCGGTCGTTGTCTATCTGCCGACACGTCCGGAATATATCGCTTTGGTGGCAAGAGTCAGAGAAAGTCGCGTCGTCGAATTCCACGTGATCCATCCGTCAATTAAACGCCGTAGTGACTACAATGCGATATCGCGAATCGACATCTCAAAAACTCAACACTAGGTAAACAATATTCATGAACAGTTTTGCTCGCTTGCTGTTTTCGTGTTCTTGCGCCTTCTTGTTCGTCGCTCCGTCAAACATTTCGTCAGCTGAGGAGCCGAAACTCAATGTCTTGTTTATTGCGGTGGACGACTTGCGACCGGAACTTGGTTGTTATGGCCATCCGGCCGTAAAGTCGCCAAACATTGATCGACTGGCGGCGGCGGGCACAGTGTTTAATCGTGCCTATTGTCAGCAGGCCGTCTGTAATCCATCACGCGCATCACTCATGACCGGACTTCGGCCCGAAACACTGGGAGTAACTGATCTGCCGACACACTTTCGTGACAAGAAGCCGGATTGTGTTACCGTCGCCCAGTATTTCAAAAGTCACGGCTACTTCACACAAGGCGTTGGGAAGATTTATCACACGGGCCACGGCAACCGCGACGATAAGTTTTCTTGGAGTGTGCAGGAGAAGTTCAAAAAGGCTCCCCGTTACGGACCGGAAGCGCAATCGCTTTTGAATCAACTTTGGAAAGAGGTCCGCGCCAAAGGACTCGACTTAAAGGATCGAAAGAACCAGCCACGTGGCTTGCCATGGGAAGCACCCGATGTCGCGGACGGGTCGCTGGCCGATGGCAGCGTTGCAAACAAAGCGATTGAGCTAATAAACAAACACAAGGACGGGCGATTCTTTCTCGCCGTTGGTTTTGTGAATCCGCATCTGCCGTTTGTCGCGCCGAAAAAGTATTGGGATCTCTATCAGCCAGAAGACGTTCGCCTGGCAACCAATCCCAATCCACCAAAAAACTCGCCGCCGTACGCTAAGACGAACTGGGGGGAGTTGCGGCGCTATTACGGGATGCCTGCCAAGGGTCCGCTATCAAAGGACCAGGCGCGACAGGCGGTTCATGGCTATTGGGCGGCCGTCAGCTACGTGGATTCGCTGGTCGGCAAGCTGCTCGACGAACTGGATCGGCTTGAACTTCGCGACAACACCGTCGTCATCCTCTGGGGCGATCATGGCTGGCAATTAGGGGAGCATGGATTCTGGTGCAAACACACCAATTACGAAGTTGCCGCCCGTTCACCCCTGATCATTTCGGCTCCGAATCAAAAAATCAAAGGCAGTAACACCGACGCGCTGGTGGAATTCGTTGATATTTACCCATCGTTGGCAGAGGTCTGTGGCCTGCCTCAACCAAAGGGTCTGGAGGGCATCAGTTTCCAACCGTTGCTGGATGACCCTGCAAGGCCCTGGAAGAAAGCGGCATTTCATTTATACCCGCGTTCCATCCCCAAAGTCGGGCAAGGCATGGGGCGTGCGATGCGTACCGACCGATATCATTTTGTTGAGTGGTCGGTAACCGGCAAAGAGTTTCGAGAATACGAACTCTACGATCATCACAAGGACCCGAATGAAAACGTGAATCTCGCGAAACGACCTAGAAATAGTGACCTCGTCAAACAATTAACAGATCAACTAAGCGCAGGCTGGAAAGCTGCGCTTCCGCCACATTGATGCCTAGCAAAATGATGTTCAGCTTTGCGGCCAGACATCGAGCGCTTGAGCGTACACTACAACACTGCTGGACAACTAAAGATCGGCAAACTCTTCGCAGATAAGTTTGTAGAATCGTTTACGGAAGCGGGTACAATTGAGCGATCATGACCTTCCGAAAGCCACTTTCATGCTAGGCTGTGAGAAACACAAATGAATGAAGTAGAATTTCCTGACTTTGCGGCATTCATGGAATCCGCCGCAATGCCGAAGTTTCTGAATGATACAAGTCAAATTCGACTGGACGGGCAGCAGAGTGTTGGGAATCGGCGAGTCTTTGGCAAGTTTCGACATGCTGGGTCTGTTTGGAAAGTGCATGATGACTCACATTTTGAGCCATTGTTCCTTGCTTACTACAATTTCAAGTTCACCTCCAATGGTCGAACAAGCACGTTTGTAAAAGAAGAAACGGACTCAACAAGTTGCCTTGAACTCAACTGCACGTTAACCGCATTGCGGGAGTCTTCGGTCAAGCAAATGTACATTTACAAGGTGTGACAGTTTTCGGACAGCCAACAAATTTGTCTCACCGATCCGCCTAAAACTTTTCGTATCGGTATTCGATTCGGAGTCGTATAGGTTTTTGCTTGTTGGCGTTTTTCACCAAACCGTACCACAACTCTTTCTGACGGTCGGCCTTTAGCGTCTTTTGATTCTCGCTATCACCATGAGGTACGAAAGAGATTTCTGGGTTTTCATCATACCCAAGCAACCTGACGATTAGTCGATAGCCAACAAACAGATCTTCATCCATCCAGCCATTTATTACTTCAGGCGGCTTCCCTTTTTTCTTTCGCAAGTTTCGTGACAGATTGGTAGTGTCCGTGGCAACCAAATCCACGGGGCCGTGCCAGGTACGCTCAACATCGGTGGTTACTGCTGTGTGCCTGGGCTTAGGGTTTGCGTTACCACTCTGTTTTTCCTTTATTTGCGCCAACAGCCGCTTTATTCCGTCGAGCATCTTTGCCAAGTCGGAATCGATATCTCTCCCAGTCCTGACAAGGATTGCATGTCGGTGAGCGAGTGGTTTTAGGGAGGCTGGCAATTCTTGCTCGCTTGGAATCGAGGCATGTCCAACGACGACCGGAATGACTGGAATATCACGTTCAAGAGCCGATTCGATTTCAATGCGAACAAAATCGGAGGGATCATCAAGTCGTCGATTACCGTTTTGGTCTGTCGCACTTAGCCAACGATCTCCGATGATTGCCAAGAAGATGTCGCACCGGCTAACTTCGTCGGCCAAGATATTTCGAAAATCCAGTCCGGGCGAAATGCGGTCAACGTCAATGAAGGTAGATTCGTCGCCAAATTCACTGCACAGGCAACGGTAGATCCACTGTGCCTGAAAATCACTGTCTTGCCTACGATAGGAGATGAAGAACCGAAACGTTCGAGTCGATTTCGCTTCCTCCTGACTGTCACGCCCGGTCCTCTCACGACGGTCATCAGTACATGGGAGGTTCTGGTTGCGTTTCAATATTTCTGCTCGCCAGAAGGCGCGGTCGGTTAATGGGTGATTCGGTGCATCCACTTGTTCAGTTCCAGGTTGACACATCAAGGCACGTACTTCCTCCGTTGAGTATTCCCAAATCTCTTTGGCAGGATGAATTCGGAGATCTCGCAAACAGGAAGAGTCGTCCCTATACGACCAATGAAGCCAAGTTTCGGCGTTGATTTCAGGAAGATAGATCAGGCTCGCCATCGATTGCTCCCTTGCGTTTGGCTAACACTCTAGACCTACTTAGGCAAAGATGATCGGTCGCCCTTGCTACTCGTCAAAGTTTGTTCATCACTCCCCAATTGCTTTTCGAGTTCTTCAATTCTTTTGTTAGCCGTTTCAAGTTGTGACCGCAACGTCTCGGTCTCTCTTCGAAGTTTAGCAACTTCGCCACCACTTTGATCGGTACTAATCTTATCCATTTGTGCCTGTTGTGCCCGCTGTTCGGCAAGCGCGTTTTGCCGCTCCGCCTCCATCATTGCTTGTTTCGCCTCCGCTTCGGCTTTGAGCGCTTGCTCTTTTGCCCTCTGCGCCTCGTAATAGCCGCAGCCAGTCAAATGGCACAAGGCAATCGAGATCATGATGGTCAACATTGTCTTCATTTTGATCTCCATTGGCACTACCCATCCCAAGCACCACGCAAACGCCGAAACACGATTAACTGCCCCATGTGATACGAATTACGGTCTGCAATCAAGAGGGCTTCTCTAACAATTGTCTGCCCATCGCAATGCCGTATTTTAGCAAACAAATCCGTCGATGGATTTGCAACAAAGTCTTCCATTTCCTTGAGATCCGATCGAAACATATCAACACTTTCATCCCATGCCGTTGCGCTAGGCGGTGCATCACCGTCAGGCCAATAGCCGCCTGGGAAATCTGGGGAGACCTGATCAGCGCTTATTGAATTCTCAAGAATATCCCATTGGCAAATCCGCATGTGCTCAAGTAGTCGCCACGGCGTATGGGGAATACCGTCTGGTTTGGCGCCGCGCAGTTCGGCGGCTAGTCCTGCAAACGCCTTTTCAAAGTCCAAATGCGCGCCGCCGCCTCGCAGTAGATAGAGCACATGCTCTCTGAGTTGCTGGTCTTGAGACATGGTAATGTTCCTCGCTCTTTGTTTTCACCTCGGCACCATCCTATCGCTCGATTTGCACAACACAATCAGCCGTTGGTTTTGAAGAACCGACGCGTACTTCGAATTTGACGATTCACTTACACGACGAAAGGAGACCATATGTCAGCAACTTTGCTGGATCAACCAACAACTCGCCCCTCCAATTCCCCTGCGCAACGGTTGCGCACGTCGACGATGGCCGTGCGCTTGTCCATTCGTTGGCTGGGCATTCGTAGGACGCTCACGACCGACCAAAGAAACCAGGCCGCCGACACGTTTGGTGCCGAAGGGCAGTTCGTGTCCGCCGGTAAAAAGTTACTCGACACGAGCCATCCGGCGTTCAAGGCGGTGACCGCAGTGAAAACGCGTGCTGTAAATCTATGGAAAGGCATGTCGTTGCCTTATACAGAACCCGGCATCCGCCTGATTCGCCAGGACCGAATCGACCTGTTTGACGCGCAGATGCGCGAGTTGCGAAGCGAACTCGAAGAAGCGGTCGAGATTCTCAATCGGCATTATGGCGAGCTGAAATCCGCTGCGGCCAATCGACTGGGGCAATTGTACAACCAGGCCGATTATCCCGAGACGCTTGATGGGTTGTTCGTGCTCGACTGGGATTTCCCTTCCGTTGAACCGCCGGATTACCTTCAGCAGCTCAATCCCGAGCTTTACCAACAAGAATGCAACCGCGTGACTTCCCGCTTCGATGAGGCGGTGCGTTTGGCCGAGGAAGCGTTCGTGGATGAGTTCGCAAAGCTGCTGGAACATCTCACGGAACGGCTGGCGGGCCAGGATGATGGTAAACCAAAGAACTTTCGTGATTCCGCCGTCAACAACCTGACTGAGTTCTTCGAGCGTTTTCGACAGCTTAATGTCCGCAGCAACGATCAACTGGACGAGCTAGTCGAACGAGCCCAGCAGATCGTCCAGGGCCGGGATGCGCAACAACTGCGCACCAATTCACCACTGAGACAAACGGTCTCTCAACAGTTAGGTGAAGTTGGCGACTTGCTGGACGAATTGTTGGTGGACCGACCACGGCGCAACATCCTGAGACGCCCCAGATAACGAGGGCCACAATCATGCAGATTCTCATTCACACCAACGGAACACTTCTTTCTCTCTACGACGAAACAATCGACCTGACCCAGTTCGGGCAGCTGGTCATTCGTCGGGCCTCTCACGTGGAACCGAACGAGTTGGGTCAATGGTTTGCCGACATGCGTCCTGTCTGTGGTCCGACGCTGGGACCCTTTGAGCATCGCAGCTTGGCTTTACAGGCCGAACAGCGGTGGCTGGAAACGAATTTGCTGAATGGCCCCAATAACTAGCTGGCATTCCGGACACTTTGTCCGGCTGCGTCCCGCCAGTGTCCAGCTTCTCGTGCTAGGGACGCCCTCGCATCTCCAATACGAAAGTCTTGGGCGGCCGTTTTCTTGTTTCGGCATTTGAGGCACTTCGGGCAGGTTTCCAGCAGCGCAGCGCCCCAAACGACGTTCTACGTCTTCTTGTCGTCGACGTCTCCGCCAATTTGGCCTTCCCTGTTTTCTTGATCCCCCTGTTTTGAAAGGAACATCACCAATGACCCAGAACCAACTCAACCGAGAAGTCGCCAACGTCACGGGCGAATCGATCCGCACGGTCGCTCAGCGCGGCTTTGGGATTCTGCAATTGAAAC
>JAJDEA010000065.1 GCA_029260035.1 Phycisphaerae bacterium | reverse complement strand
CGTTGCAGGTGATTCTCGATCGGCTGCGTGGCCGGGTAAAGATCGACGAAGAGTTGTGGTGCATCGACGGCACGATCGTCCGTGCTGCGAAGTGCGCGGCGGGCGGTGGCAAAAAAACGATCCAGACGAGCCGCAAGACCACGCGATCGGGCGCAGCCGTGGCGGTTTGACCTGCAAAATCCACCTATTATGCGACTCTCAAGGTCATCCGCTGCACTTTCACTTGACCGCTGGGCAAGTTCATGGGTCGTCGGCATTGGTGGGCGTCTGATCGGCTGGTTGAAAGAGTGCCGACGCATCTTCTCGCGGTTCGAGAAGACAGCCAAGAATTTTGGCGGCATGATCAAAATGGCGTTCATTCAGTGATACCTGAGATTGCTAACGTAATGGAGTTTTCCGGCAGAGCCTAATCCTCGGGTTAACAATATGTAAAAAAACCCCGATGGCCACGCGGCTGTCGGGGTTTTACTGTTGCCACAATAACCAAATCTGGCGTGCTACGGACACGTCGCGAGTGGACAAAGTGGATCTTCGCGGCTCACACCGTCGTCTAGGCAAGTGGAACCCGTCAAGAGATTGTTGAGGATAGCAGCATCGTTCCCGTCTACGTCGCAGTCTCCATCGAGGTCGGCGCGAAGGGTTCCGTAGAAAGGACTGTTGCAGTCGGTGATAATCGAAACGCCTGACGGTGTATAGTCACACCGATCATCAATATTGGGAATACCATCGCCATCGATATCGTCATCGCATGCGTCGATGACAAAATTCCCATCGCAATCGAATTCGCAGGCATCGCCGATCTCGTTTCCGTCACAATCGGTTTGTGATGAATTAGCTACGTTGCAATTGTCGCAAACATCGCCGACATTGTCAGTGTCAGAATCCGTTTGGTCCGGATCGCTGCAATTGGCACCGGCGTTGCCGCAAGGGTGGGTCGGGTTGCTAGGTGTACAGTTATCGCAAACATTTCCCACACCGTCTCCATCAGCATCCTCCTGCCCTGGATTGGGGAATAATGGACAGTTGTCACACGCGTCTCGAGCGAAATCAAGGTCGCTGTCTGGCAGCATACTGCAACTTATATCCGGAGCCTGGGGAACTCCGTTCAAAAACGTCACACAAGCGAAAATCGTGCAAGTGTCGCAAAAATCTTCGCCTGGAGCAGGTGGTAAGGATACATCGATGCAACAAGCCCGATCTCCACAGATGTTGATACCGTCGGAGCAGCTCGTATCAGGCCCGGCAGATACGCCTCCCTGGAACGTGCAGTTAAAGGGAAGTAAATCCGAACAGATGGTTTGATCCGCAAAGCAACAGGCTTGACTGTTGCAATTCGTTCCCATTCCTCTTGGCGTGCCACCGATGTCCGCACAACATCGAGTGTCGAGGTTGGTGCAGCTGCCGTTTGGTAAATCGCACGCGGACGGCAACTCGCAAAGCCCGGTATGTCCGACGTTTGGGGGAAAGCAGAACGACGTCGCAGGTATTGTGGTGCAGGCTCCCGTGTTCCCATCGCAACAGGCATTCATCCTGGGGACTGCCAATACGTCAGCGGTTTGAACGCCAACGGCCCATGTTGCGATGCTCAGTCCCAGTACTATTGCCGTTGAGCTTCGACGACAATCCAACGTTTGTGACTTTGCGTTTTTGCTAGTTCTTACCATGTGTTGCACCTCCATCTTGTTAGAACAAAAAACAGAAAATAGAAGACAAATGCTTGAAGGCATCCTCCTCGGCTGCCAGTTGACTTCCGCCCTTTGCTCGATCGCTCTTTCATTCGAACTAGAGGGTCGCTTCCCAGTCGCTTGCGGTCTTTATCGTTGCTGTTAAGGCCATCCGTTTGGGGGAAACCGTCATTGGCCCGGTGGAACTCCCTTGACTATTGGCGCGCCGCTTCTTTTTTTTTACATAATTCAAGAAAAAGTTTTCGGTTGTTCTTGAAACCGATTTGGAGCGACAGGAATCGCTGAATCGTGCATTTCGCCTATAATGGATTTCGAAGAGCTTGTATGATTAGTCTGGAAGCCGTCGTTGTTTGGTATAGTGCACTGGATATGCCTTAGTTTTCAGGAATTCGGAGGTCGGGGTCGAATGGATAGGGGGAACGAATCGGACTTCTCCGATTCTGTGAAGAGGGCGGATTTGGAAGCAAAGGGGGAAGTGTCGATTCAGGAGTTGGGTCTACGCGCCGCCGGGGGCGACGAACAGGCTCAGTCTGAGCTTCATCGTCGGCTACTTAACCCTGTAACCAGTTTTTTTCGGCGGCGCCTCGGCGGAGAACGGGGCTCGGAGGCGGAGGACCTTTCTCGTCAGTGCCTGTCCGAAGCGTTGCTCGCACTACATAATGGTCGCTACAAGCCGGAATCCAGTGCCTTTTTGACATATGTGTATGGCATTGCCCGCAATCTTGAGCGCAATGATCGTCGCCGAAGGGCCAGGAGTCGCGAACGGGTTCACTCGGATCTGAGCGCCCAACATTTGGCACAAGTCGAGCAACAGATGATTGACATTAATGATGAACTACCTTTGTGGGAGATCGAAGCGATGCGACAATGCTTGTTGGCCGAGGGAACTCGAAACAGTCTAACTCCTGAGGAACGCCGAATTGTCGCGGGGCGGGCACAAAATGATGCATTTAAGTCCATCGCGCGTTCGTTGGGGCGACCGCTATCGTCTGTGTTCAAGCGAAATGCAAGAGCGTTGGCGAAATTACGGCGATGTATGCAGGCGAAAGGGTATTGAGTGGCTCGCGATGACCCGACGGAGAGGCTTTCTAGACGTACGCTTGGTTTCAACAAGAGGCCAAACACCCTCGATAACGCTCGGCCAGCAGTTTGTAGTCTAAAAAAACATGGACGAAAAGCGCCTAACAGAACTCGTGAAATCAGCCATCGAATTGGATGAGCTTGAGGCCGCCGCCGAAGGACGACCGGGAATGGCCTCAATGGCCGGGCCGGGTCAGCAGCATGCTAGGCGTCGATGGGCGACAGGCACGGCCTTGGCAGCGACGGCGGCGATCGTAGCGTATTTCCTTCTGTCGCCCCAATTGGCCATCGATCGTCTGACAATTTCGACGCAGGTTTCAAGAGGAGCTTCGGAGCAGTTAGAAATCGTCGTTGGCGTGAGTCGTCCAGCCTATGTGCGTCTTCTCCTGATCGATACGCGAAACGAGCGTTGGCTTGTGCCAATTGCCGAAGAGCCAACGCCATACGAAAGGCATCTCGACAAAGTTGTGACGTTACGCGGAGATGTTGTTCCCAATCCTGACGACCCACGCGGGGTATCTCGAGCGGTGCTCGCAATAGTGATTGCCTCACTCGGTGAAGCACCCAGTTTGGAAGAATTGCTGGAAGCCGTTCCCGATCCGGTTGCAAACTCGTTGGACGATCTGGACCGTTCCATATCTCATGTAGCCAATGAATTGGAGACGAAATTCGGCTGTGTCGTTCGGTATGTTCGGATCCCGAAGAACCTGCCGTCCAATAAACCATGATCGAAGAGTGGAACGAAGCGGTCTCCCGGGTTTCGTTTCGCCATCAATCCGGGCTGCCAAGAAGTATGAATCCTGACCAGTAATACGGATGAGACAAGTCATACCTTTCGGCTTTTGCAATCTCTTTGAACGAATTTGTTGACAGCCCCCCGCGCGATCGGATTGGACTATCCGGCAGGTGCGATAGCGATCTCAGCCACAGCTTTGCTTCATGGAGGGCTGCGCTCTTGGGCATCGGAGACCCAGCAGAAAAACGGCCTCGGTCTTTAACGTAGTTGCCCAGAAGATTCTCATACAGTCGCTTCATAAAGGCGGCAGTGACAGTATCGTCCACCTCCCAAAGACTCGCGATAACAGAGGGAGCGCCCGCATACATGAATCCCCAAGGGAGCGCCATGACACTGCCTCCACGCGTAGTTCCTTGTCGCGTGGCACACCCAGACAGAACGACCAAGTCGCAATGCTTCAATTTCCCTCGCCATCGGCGGATGAGATGATCTAACGTGAGATATCCGAAATCTTCTGACGATGGCGTTGTTGGGCTAGTTAGTGCCATGCTGACGGCGTAAGGTTGGCGCGAGGAGCCCAATAAGCCATGCGTGGCGAGATGCACATACCGTTGACCCGCGACAGAGCGATCAAGTGCCAATTTATTGGCGTCTTCGCCAAGGAGCATAGTTGTCGTTCCACCTGCCTGGTTGATTATTTGTGCGATAATCTCCGCTTCTTTTCGTGTGCCGGGTAAAGCGGGAAGTTTCCCGCCGAACAGCCTTATTTGATTCGCCGATGCGACGTTGCCAGCCCATTCGCCTCGAGTTCGGCTAGCAGTGGGCGTATCTTCTCCAGCCTTGGTCGAAACGGTGTTTTCGTCGGATTTTCGGTGAAAGACAGGGGCTCCGAGTATCAACGCGGAGAAGCCGTTTGGCCGGGCAACCGCACGAACACCAGCGCGATCTCGCCGATTGTGAAAAACCGTGCCAGACTCAGCATAGACGATCTCCGTGCCCGACGACAATTCGGATGATTTGCTCTTGCTTGGCGCGGCCCAGCCGCGTCCGTTTGACGCAAGCAATACCTCCAATGGAAGGTCTCGCAGCGGGCCATCGAGAACAAACACAACTCGAATCGCGGAGTCCATTCGGCGGCGGACTTCCTCGGGTAATAATCGTTGATACAGCTCATGGGATAGTTTCTGAATCGCTAGCGTGTTATTGTGATTTGACGGTGCGACAGAGATTGCATGATGCAATCTCCGAGCCATCTCCCCAAGCGATTTGACCTCTGCATCGCCTCGCGCGATCACAACTGCCTCGGCGTGTTGTGGCCCGGGTGGCGGAACAACAAAGACCAAAATCTCATCGCTGGACCAAACGAAGGATATGAGCCATTCGCTTACTGACAAAGCCTCGCGAATCGAATCGATAGGCAAGGCTCTTGCGTCTGGCCAAACGTCGCGCAATTTTGCAAAAACGCTCGCTCGTTCCGCGCCAACGAGTCTCTGCTTGTCCTGGATCTCTGCCCGCTGCTCTTCGGCAAGTTGCGATTTCTTGTCTTCGGATAAATCGTCACGCCCTAATATGGTGGATAATCGTACTTCGGCGCTCTTCTGATGGACCCTTGCCTTTTGCTCAGACTGTAATGCGGTGCTTAAACGATCGACGACGGCGCCGTCTAGAGAGTTCGATGATTCCATCACCAGGTCTCTATCCGATTGTGCTAGCAGATCCAGAAAAGCACGTGCCTTCCCTCGTTCGACCACATTGAACGCCTCCTTGACTTGGCCCTTTCTGATTAGGATCTCGGCGAGACCGGATGTGATTTGTGGCAGAGATAAAGCTCCCGCAAACGACGCCCGGGAACGTTCGGAGCCGACAATTCGCGGTCGTATGTTTTCGGCAGTCGTAAGGGCCACTCGATAGTTGGATTCCGCAGCCGATAGGTCACCGGAATGTCGCTGCATTCTTGCGAGAATGTGGAGATTCGAAACAACGCTCGGATGGTCGCCACCGAACTCATGACGATGAATTTCGAGTGCTTCAGCGCACAACCGCTTCGCTTGAGTAACGTCGCCCTTGTCTCTGAGCATGCGCGAAAGATTCACTAGGCTCATGGCAACATCCTGGTGCTTATCGCCCAAGTGCTTACGCCTTATTGACAGCGCCTCGCGGTGTAACTCTTCTGCTTCAACAGCGTTCCCTTTGTCTTCCAAAACAAAGGCCAGATTATTCAAGTTCTTTGCCAAAACCCTGGGTGCAGAGTGTGAACGCTTGCGAAGGACTTGAATCGCATTCCGCTGTAGCTTCTCCGCCTCGTCGTACTCATCGATGTATTGGAGTGCCAAGGCTAGGTTATTCAACGAAGCAGCCACATCTGGATGGTCGCCGCCCAGCGTCGCCTGCCGTGAGGCCAGTGAATCTCGATAGAAAGGAATGGCATTGTGGTAGTCGCCCTTCTCCACGAGAAGCGAGGCAAGGTTATTCATACTGCTGGCAACATATGGATGCTTATCGCCAAGGCCGTTTCGAAGGATCGAAAGTCCCTCGCGCTGCATTGATTCCGCTTCATCAAACCGCCCCCCGGCTTTTAGCAATGCTGCCAAGTTGTTGAGGCTGGCGCCAACATAGGGGTGCTTATTGCCCATTAACTCCTCGCGCATGGTCAGCGCTTCACGGTAAAGTGATTCCGCACCAGCGAGATCACCTTTTGTGTGAAGCAACACACCAAAATTGTTGATGCTTCGTGCCAGGCTGACATGCGGCTCTTGAAATAGGCTGCGGCGAACGGTCACAACTCGGCGGTACAAGCGTTCAGCACTCTCGTACTCCCCCAACGCTTCGAATGAAGCGGCGGCATTCGTCATGCATTCCGTTACGGAAACGTGGCTACGCCCATGAATGTCCCGTCTTATACTGGCAGACTTCAACGCGAGCGCAATGGAGGTTGCGTATCGTCCCTGGTTGTATTTAAGGGTTGCGAGGTTGTTCAGTATCTCAGCGATGTGGATGTTGGTTTCGGCGAGCTGAGAGCGCATCATGCCAATCGCAAACATATAGTATCGTTCAGCCTGCGCGTGTTGTGCTTTGGCGCCGTGAATCTGCGCTATGTTGTTGATTGCTGGGATAATGAACGTGGGCTCATCGCCAAGATACTTCAAACGCGCTGTCAGTTGGTTCCGTGAAAGGGCCAGCGCGTCGTCATACTTGGCTTCCGCCCAGAGTTTTTCAATTTGCGAATCCGAAGCGTCTGTCCTTGCCAACGCCTCTCGTGCCTCCGTAGGCAGATCGACGATGCACTTCAGTGTGGTCGCCAACGACTTCGCGTCCATGGTTTTCCAGTTGGGTCTTCCAAGATTCTTCTCATAAACCGCTACGATCGACAGAGCGATCTGCACGGCGTCAGTGTACTTGGCACTCGCGCGCAGCGTTTTCAATTCGGATTCGAGGGTATTGACTTTCTGCTGAACCTCGTCATTCAAGCCAGGTTTCTCCTGTTTGACGTGGTCGGCATGATCGAGCATCGGTGCTTGAATTATGTCATCAACCGTTGGGATGGGTTTTACGCTCGTCAAGAGTTCGCCCATGGTCATAGTCGGGAGTTGATTCAGAGCCGCTTCCAGGTTGAAATCGACTGCGTCAAGATGCTCAGTACTCTTGTCAGCACGAGTTGTCGAAGTCATCGTCGCGAGAACCAATCCCAGCGCGCACTTGAGTATTCCACCTTGTAATGCGTTCATAAGTCTCACGCGTACGGTCCTCACTATATCGATTTCGGAAAGTTCGCCCCAATCCCGGTTGGACTTCTCTCGTGGTACCCCGGTCAGCGAGTTCCATTCTACCATA
This sequence comes from Phycisphaerae bacterium, assembly GCA_029260035.1. GTDB lineage: Bacteria > Planctomycetota > Phycisphaerae > UBA1845 > UBA1845 > OFTM303. The sequence continues at coordinate 4,095 of JAJDEA010000065.1, read as the reverse complement.
CAGCAACTCTCAAGCCAGAGCCTTCGAGTTGCGAGTCAGTTGCAATGTCGTTTGAACGCCCTTTGCCCGGTTCCCTTTGCTTGATTCGAACGCGATTCGATGAGCATCTGTTCGTAGATCAACCTATTTGGCGTAGTACGCGCAAACTCCTAGATTCCAAGTGATGACTCAGATTTCTATGTGGTGACCGGGCCTAAATGAATTGTGACACAAGACGAGCAGGTAGCGATCCGTAGATGTTGAAGTGTCAATACAAAGACTTCGCATTTCCGAAACAACGCGTAGTGGGAATGATGGAAGGGACAGCTTGGTTTCGCCTGGTCATGCCACACCAGGGTTTTGTTGAACATTCGTCGCCCGCCTGATTCCATATTTGACGCAACACTCTTGTTTAGTGAAGACTTAGAATCGACAGATCATCTGACTCAAATGCAAAAGCGCTCGGCTCAAGGCATTGATCACGGTCCTGGCTCAAGTGCAATCCACAAGGGAACAGCCCACGACGACGCAAAACCAAAGAACTCATGACAGATAATATATGATTTTTTCTTTTTTTATGTGAAAAATCTTGCTCCGGCGCGCCAATCTAGTAGCGGGATTTGCCTCCGAAGAGGTAACCAAGAGGGTACTAACCAATTCGGCAAATTGCAGCGACGCGGATCCTTCGAATAGCCGTTTTATTCGGAGAGTCTTGCGCTTGTCGTTTTGGTTTCGGTTCATCCGGGGAATGCCGGATAACTTAAGGAGACGAGAATATGTCCAGTCGGGTTACAATGAGAACGTGGTGTGGCGGGAAGACGTGGGCCATCGTTTTGATCGGTTTATCAGTTGCTTTTGCTGATCGAGCGTCGGGTGAATGTAATATTTTCGTCGCCGCTGATTCAATTTGTATGTCAAACTGCGGTGGCAGTTGGGACGACGCGTATAAGTCACTCTCAACCGCTCTATCCAATGCTGCATCCTCTCAGGATATTTGTATCAAGCATGGGGCCTATATGCCAGATGGCATTGGTCGAGATGCGACTTTTGTCTTGAAGGACGGTGTTGGCGTATTTGGCGGTTTCGCGGGGGTTCTTTCCGAGACAAATGAGAGCAACCGGTTCTTTGGCCATTGCTCGGGTGGAACGAACGATGGAGACGGATGTGATGTTGATGACACCGCATGTCTCGCGGGCGGCGGAAGTTGCATCGTGAATGAATCCGTGCTCAGTGGCGATCTTGACAGTGATGACGTGTATTGCGATGACGAGGACAGTTGCACGAATACTTGCAATGGCCTCTGGAAGATCGCCATCTGCGACACCATAAAAAACAACGATGAAAATGCATTTCATGTTGTTACCTATAAGAACGCCGGGATGAGCGATGTAATACTCGATGGCTTCACGGTTCGAGGCGGTAATGCAGATGGAATGGATAAAGGTAATTACGATCTCCAGGGCGCCGGTATCCAGATCAGAGAGATTGTCGGAACGTGTATTGGCGGAGCCATGCCCGGAGCACCGTGTGCGAATGATTTTGACTGCTTCGGCAGACCCTTTGGAACCTGTCAGACGTCTTCACCGATATGCCTTGAAGGTGGACCGACAATTCGGAATTGTATCATTGAGCGAAATCATTCCGATGCTCATGGCGCGATCAATGATCATAGCATAACTGGCGTGGGATTCCCTGGGACGTCGATCGAAAACTGTATTTTTCGTGACAATTTTGCTCGCGTTCGCGGTGCCGCATTGAACATTCAAGATGGTAGTACGAGTGTTACGGGCAGCATGTTTTATAGAAATGTTGTTGTGGCTAAGGGCCTAGAAGAGGTAGCTCAAGGCGGTGCAGTCTGGACAGCGCATACCGACGACACAACCTGTGGCGACCCAAGCGAGCCTGTCTTCTCGGATTGTGTTTTTACGGATAATCATGTTACGGTTGGGGCTGTACAAGGTGGTGCGATGTTCAACCTGGACAACAATCCAACCGTAGAACGGTGTACGTTCCGTGCAAATACAGCGTCAAAGAATGGTGCAGGTGGTAATGGTGGCGGAGCCATGTGGAACGAGAATGGCAAAGCTACAATCAGAGACTGCCTGGTTGAAGAGAACCTTGCACTCGGGCAGGGCGGCGGAGGTTTCTACAACAAGTCCGTCGATGGTGGGACGACCGTTGTAAACTGCAAATTCATCAAAAACCAGGCATTTTTCGGCGGAGGCAATTACAACAATATTGCAAGTGCAGATGGGCCAGATTACTTCAATTGCTCTTTCATAGAGAATGTTGCAGGTTTTGGCGGCGGAACTTATGAGGAAGACGAGGTCAAGTATACGAATTGTCTGTTCTGGCGAAACGATGGCGGTAGCAGCGGTGGTGGGGTAATATCCACAAATAGCACGCAAACCTTTGTCAACTGTACCTTCGTAGAAAACATCGCAAGTGCAGGTGGCGGCATCGGACGACTTAATTCTAATGGGGCGCAAATCGTTGAGAATTGCATTTTTTGGGGGAACACGTCGAGCCTGAATGGCGGCAGTACCAACGAGAACGATCAGATAGAGATATTTACGGCACCTGCTGTGCCCGCTGTTGTGAACAACAGTATCCTGCATAACTGCGGGGCGAGCTACTGCGGTTCCGGCTCGACCAATTGCAGCGACGACCCGCTTTTCCGCGATGCGGACGGGCCTGATGGTGATGCCAGCACTTTTCTAGACAATGATTATCGACTCAGCGATAGCTCTCCAGCCATCGACGCGGGTGACAACACGGTGCTAACGGATGATCTAGGTGACTTGGACGATGATGGAATTACTAACGAAATAATACCGTTCGATCTTGGTTTCGTTGATCGCCAAATCGACGATCCGTTGGTTGATGCCACTACGACTTGCAACAGTAATAGTACTCCCATCGACATGGGCGCTTACGAAGCAGGTGTTTGTACAATTGCTGAGTCCGTTGCACCCGAGGATGTCGCCGTACTCAAGAACCGCTACTTATCGTTCAAGACTCAAAATGTCGGCAATCAGGTAGCTATTCGTGTTACGATGATTTCGACGAATCTTGGATCCGCGTATCAAGCCTTCGTCGGACAATCTTGGTGGGTGCAAGCCTACGACTCTGCAGACGTTGTAGACATTCATCGTTTGGACTGCACGCCGGTTTATCAGAGTTGGCCGACGCAGGTCATTCATGTCGCCGATGGTGTGATCTTCCCGGAGAGTACTTACGTTGTAGAGGTTGTGAATCAGGACTGTTGCCCAGGGAATCCGCCGACAGAGTGCGCGCCAACTAGTGCCGTTTATTCAACCCCGTTTATAGTCAATACTTCCTCTGTATGGGGAGACATTGTTGGCGATAAGGTCAGTGATGTTTGGGAAGCCCCGGATGGTGTTGTGGATCAGAACGATCTTGATGCGGTGCTGGAAGCATTGACTCTTGAGCCGACAGCGCCGCCGGTAACATGGGCTGACGTCTCCGGGTCTGTGCCGGATACTGATGTGGGGATTTCTGACCTGATCGCGATTTCGAACGCTGTGAACGGAGCAATTTTTCCTTATCCAGCCTCAGATCCGTGTGGCAATTGAGCTGCGTGGTTGTTCTTGACGATTTATGTGGTGGTTGAATGAGTGGATAGAGCCTTTGAAAGCGTGGCGTTCAGTTAGCGCAGTTGACAATTGTAGGTTTGAATTCAGAGCCGTGTAGATATCAAGGTTCCTGTGAGAGGCGGGCATCAAGCCCGCCTCTTTTCATCCAAATCTTCGATTTTGGGCGGCCTTGGCCGAATGTGTCATTTAGTGTCATTTAGGGTTTCTGATATACTCAGGATGATGGCCTGAATCACGCATTGAGCTTGATCTTCGTGCTCCGGCGTGACCGTCGAGTAGAAAACTGCAGTCGTCGCAATGTCAGCGCGTCGATTGGTTTTGGAGGGGGGAGGTCCTATACAGCTACGGCTTTGTGATTTTGAGGCCACAGAGCCGCCCGGATCTCTCTGAAGTGACCTCAATTGGTGCCATGGACTGTGGCCCGCGCGCAGCGGCGGCCATCTGCTGATGATCAACTCAAGTGGCTGATACGTCGGGTACATTGTTGCGCGATTAACTT
>JAJDEA010000064.1 GCA_029260035.1 Phycisphaerae bacterium | reverse complement strand
CAATGTTCGGGCTGCGCTAGGTAAACCTGCACCGGAAGGCTAGAACCAACCTTGCTCTTCTGCAGCAATCGCCGATTGGTTTTTATCGAAGGATTTGAAAGTTGATTCACGCGACGCAGAGCAATCTGCGCGTCGGCGCGTTATTCATGGACGTTTTGTTGATTACCGAAACCGCCATACAAATGGAGTTGACATGCCGGAACTTGCATATTTGAACGGGGAATTCCTGCCTATCGAAGACGCCACAATCTCGATCGAAGATCGTGGTTTTCAATTTGGCGATGGACTGTACGAGGTTGTCGTAACCTATGACGGCCAGCCTTTTCAGCTCGACGCGCATTTGAAACGTCTGCAAACCGGATTGGCGTTCATCGAGTTGAGTTACGACTTCGACGCCTGTCCGCTGGAGCCGATCATCGAAGAGGGCCTTAAACGATCCGGTTTCTCCAGCGCGATGGTGTACATGCAGATCACAAGAGGCGTTGCCCCGCGTGCGCACTACCTGGCTGAAACCATTACTCCGACGGTCGTGATGACTTTCAAGCCGAAGCCTGTCCTGTCCAGCGAATTGAGACGTCGTGGTGCGCGTGCCATGACAACGCCCGACATGCGCTGGTCCAATTGCTATGTCAAAGCGATAACGCTACTTCCAAACATCATGGCTAAGAACGCAGCTGTCCAGCAAGGGTATGATGACGCCATCTTTGTTACGGATCGCGGCGAAGTTCGCGAATTTACGGCTGCGAACCTCTTTGTCGTTTCCGGCGATAGAATCCTGTACCCGCCGAGGGATGAATCCATCCTTCACGGCGTGACCCAGGGGTTTCTCATGGAATGCGCTCGCGATGCTGGTTTGGAAATGGCCTCTCAACGAATCACCCTTGACGAATTACATGAGGCTGATGAGCTTATCTTGTCCAGTACGACTGCCGAAGTGCTTGGTGTTACTTCGGTGGATGGTCAGCCGATTGCTGATGGCCAGGTCGGGCCGATTACCACCAGACTCTACGACGCATTTTGCGAACGCGATAAGTGTCCGCTGGCTCTGCAGTGATGAATTGAATTGCTCTATAGGGGCGGTATTTGTGTGCAAACGTCCCTTTGGATGTGCATCAAAGTGACGAACGGGGCTACTGTCTTTCAATACAAGGCGGAGCCCATGGGCGGAGTCCGTGTGGATGAGAAGACCATGCGAGGCCGCACTTTTCGCATGGTTTTTGCTGAGGCGGGGACGAGATCTGCAGCCGAACTGACCTAGAAAACCTTCCCCGAAGTCTCGTGGTCTTTACGCAGAGGGGAATCTCTGTTACGAGCCCAGGTCTCAACTCGAAAAGTGGCTTGGGGCCGGTGCCGATGAAGGAGTGAATGGCACGCACCCATACGGTTGCCGAGCCTTCATTGACGACCTCGAACCAGTGGCAAATCAGTTCAGGGTGGCCTGCCCAAAATGTGCCAACATCGTGTTCGGGTTGCGTGCAGACTAGCTTCACGTCTCCGTCGAGAACTGATTCAGGCGCCGAAATCACACGGGGCACACTCCGCTGCCCGGGCAGTTGGCGGGTCGTAGGCGAAGAGCAGGCTGTTTGTACAATAAGGATACCCCCCAAAAACAAAACCACCGGAACGCAAGTGACTGGCCATCTTCGCAATCGAGAACGCATGGTTTCATTCTACTTTATGGGGAAGCATTTGGTGTCACGGTTTGGTAAGTTCCACAAGCGATACAATGACGTTAGCGTTTCACCGCACGTGCAGCCGACAACGTGTGTGTTGATATGAGGTCTTGCAGGTGGAGTCGATCGAAACGCAAAAGAGCGGATCATTTAAGAATCGGTCTTCGGCGTCGAATCCATTTCGTTGATGAGGTTTGGAATCGCTCGATTCAGGTTTCCGTTGTAGATTCTTGCAAACAGGCGTCCTAGAACGGACTCTGCCCAGCCCTCCGCCTCCACGTTCCATCTGAGCCTTGTGCGAGTTTCCGTTTCGCGAATGAACTGATGATCGTAATGAACAGTAAGCCATAAGAAAGGCCCGGACCATTTCCAGTGTTCGTGTTCGACGTACTCAGTCATTTCAAATCGTGATTTGATCCCGTTGCGTATTTGGATCGTCCCGCGTGAGTGTTGTGTCAGCGTTCCCGCAGGTTCCATGACAATTCGCTTGATGTGCGTTGCCCAAGTTGGCCAACTTTCGACATTGGCAAGGTGATTCCACGCGTGCTGCAGATCAACATGAACGACAAATTCTCGATCGATTAAGCGGATCATGCAGTGCTTTCTGTTGTTCTCAGCTTGGGTTGCTCGCCATGCAGACCAATCACCTCACTTAACCACTATGAATCGCGGGCAATTCCCTCAATACTGCGAAGCGCGGCATTCATCACGATGAAGACAACCATACGGCATTCCGAAGCGAATATGTGTGGTCGATTCTCAAGGTCACTTCAGTCTCTGTATCTTGCATGGCACTCTTTGCATGAGGCGGTTATTTCACGAAACTGTTTACTCAACTCAGCCGGAGAATCCCTTCCTTCGATTAGCGCACCCTCGATCGATTCTGCCTGCTTAGATGTCTTGACAAGCAGAGCGCGATACCCGTCTGGCTTCGCTTTGACGCAATCATCGCCATAGAGATTGCGAAGGTGGTCAGCCAACGATCCCGCTTCGGCTGATGGAACAAGGTCGGGGTGGTCGTCAGGCGTAATCCATCCGGCGCGTTCAATAGCCTTGAGATGTTCATAGCGGTTGTCAATGGCGACCATTGTTTTAATGAGGCCACTAGTTTTCCAGACTGTTGGAAAATCATTCGATATCGCAGCCAATTCCTCTTGTCGCGCCAGGCGTGCCGCTGAGACACATCGGAACAGTCCTCGGTAATCTGCAGCAGTGCCCGAAGTCTTCATTCGCGCCAAGGCTTCATTTCGTGTCAGGAATCCGAGCGTCACCGCGACGACGGCTGATGCGCTGGCGGATCGGTGTTTGCCGTGGTGACAGTGAATGTACACTGGAGATGACGGGTCTTTTTCTAGTGCTATTTTTACGGCTTTCGACAGTTCGAGGGCTCGCTGTGAATCTGCCCCGTCGTATCCGATGGGCAAGTGGACGTATTGTATTCCGTGGTCGGCTGCTTTATCCGATGCGGGCGTAGCTCCATCGACGGATATGATTGTCTTTACGCCCATCGCCTGGAGCGTCTCGAATCCCTCATCTTCATCCGGTGCGGAACCCGAGAGTAGCCCTGGGCCAAACGCGACAACATTGTGCAAGCCTGGAAAATCAGCCGGCTTGTCGGCGTCGAGAGATGGGGGCTTTAGTTTTACACTTTCGGAAGTTGCCACGCTGCGCGACCGTGCTGGATCGGCCTTTCCTGATTGGAGGCAGGATGTCGAAAGGAGCGTGATGGAAAAAATGGCAACGACAGCGCAGGCTGGCGTGGGGCCCCTTGCTACTTCGCAATCAGCATCGATCATCGCTGGCTGTCCGTTTTACATAAACGAGATTCGTCTAGCTATTGCATAATCCTCAACGCAAGCCATACGCATTGTCAAGCCATCATACACCAGGGTAACTCTCTCAGTTCCTCATGCGCCAGCCGGGACCGGTTCAGGCTTA
>JAJDEA010000063.1 GCA_029260035.1 Phycisphaerae bacterium | reverse complement strand
CAAGTTGTTGGCGAGGCGAATATTCCCAATCAACCTTGGTTTTCCGAAACGCAGGCGTTTATGTGGTATCAGGGAGTCGTCAACATATTGGGGCTCCCCGATGGTTATGGGCAAGGCATTGCCTATGACATAAATGATATTGGTCAGATCGTTGGCAAATCAATAACGTTAGACGGGCAAGGGCAACACGCGACACTCTGGGAAAAAGGGACGGTTGCGGACCTCGGTACGCTCGGCGGAAAAAGTTCGGGCGCATCCGAGATCAACAACTATGGAGTCGTCATAGGATGGAGTGACGATTCGATGGAGATAAAAGTGCCGTACTTCTGGCGTCACGGAGTCATGAAACCCTTGAACGAATTGATCAACGACGAAACATACGAAATAAAGTGGACGAAGGATTTGAACGATAATGGCGACATCATTGCGAAGGCAACACGCGACGGGAAAGAACTGGAAGTCCTCCTTCGTCCAGAGCCATCTGATGATGACGCGGACAACATAGACTGGTTTATTGACAATTGTCCAAACGTCAGCAACCCTGAACAAATGGACGTAGACGCCGACTCCATCGGTGACGCATGTGACAGTTGTCCGGGTATTGCGAACGTCGCCCAAGCCGATTTCGATCTTGACGGCATCGGCGACGTCTGTGACGAAGACCGAGATGGAGACGGAATTCCCGATCTTGTGGCCGCCTTTAGGGAAGCTATCGAAATACAGATGGATCAACATTCCGTCTGCGGAAACGGCTTTGGCATGATGATGCCAATCATTTTTGCCACGTTGTTTTGCTCTTTCTGCAAGAGGAAGAAAAACGCCACCCAATCAAGCTAAGTCCACCCGCGAACCGAAAAATTAAATTACAAAGAGAGGCCGTTTTACAGCCGGCATGGTATAGTCGTCACGTCTCTCAAAGAAGGACACGGAATCGCCCTCTTTCGGAAGAGTAGGCCCGCACAAGCGATAACCCATGGATACCAAGCTGCTTGAAAAACTTGCGGGTTTTGAGCCCCACTCAGACATCCATCCGTTTTGTCTCAACTGCGGCTATGACATGTTCGGCTCTGAGTCCGGGATATGCCCGGAGTGCGGCACGCCCTTTGTCCGCAGTCAATGGCGCAAGGAAGTGGACCAGCTCAAAATGCAGATTCTGGACGTCGAGGATCGGCTCGAATTCGTACCGCTCGCGTGGAAGTTCGTCGTAGCGGGTCTTGTCATTCGACTGGTAGGCATTGTGCTGCCCTGGGGAAACTTTGGCACCTATCTGACCAAAGGAGCGTGCATCGTCGCCTGCCTGGCGGGGTTCTTCCTCGCACTCAACGTATTCCGTGTCAGGTCGCTTCCAGGCTGGGCCAGGGAAAAACTCTCCATCAAACCCGATTTCAACTCCGCCTACATTGGCATTGTCGGCGGCTCGCTGTTAATCGCGTCGGCGTTTTTGCTGCCCTGATTGCTGATTCGGTTACTCCTCGTTTGGGAGATGGGATGGTAATCTGATTAGGTGCCACTGCTCTTGAGCAGTGCCCACGTCGGCCTTGTCGAATTCATGCACTGCTCAAGAGCAGTGGCACATATCATAGCGTTAACCGTTACCCGCTGATCGAAGTACGCCATGGCCACGCAAGCGTGGACCATGCCACCCGTCCGATTCATCTTAATCGAGTGCGAAAGCTTTTGGCTCGGGGAGAATGAACCTCATATGACGCGGCAAACAACTTCTGACTTGCCTTTGGCGCCAACCTCGGGAATACTCAGGTAACATGTCCGAGCCGATCGCAAACACGCCGTCATCGACCACGCCGCAGATGCGGCGATTCGGTGACATAACACGCAAACTGGTCTATTCAATCGTACTCATTCCCATCGTGCCGGCCTTGGCGGGAATTTCGATCAACTTGACTCACCCCTTCACCACGGGTTCATGGATGGATATGCAGAGACTGATGCATTTTGTATTCTCGGCAATGTGGGTCGTGGCGATCATCGTCATCTGGCGCAGCGTCATCCTTTGGACGCTTGGACGCGTTTGGTTGACCGCGATCACAAGCATGATTCCGTTTGTACAAGTCATCTATGGCCAACCTCTGTGGGACGCGGGGTGCGGCAGTGACGGCTTTTTGCGCTTCGGACAACATCAAGTGACCGTGGGCGTCTGGGTGTGGGTAGCCGTCTGGGTTTGGTGGGGTTGGGAAAAAGGATTCGCGCGACGAGCAACGATCGAGCCGCCGATACGGAGCATCAAAATGTCAGACACAGCCAAAAGCATTGCCTGTTCCATTGGTCACATTCCTTTTGTCATCGGGTGCTTTTTCATTATCGTGGAGGTGGTGGATTCGTTCATTGGTTTGGGATCAGAGCCGTCCAACATCACCGCGTCCTACGAAATCACGATGGCAATAGCCGTGACTTCCTGGCTGTTGATTTGGCGTCGTGTGGTCAATTGGCAGAGAAACGTCATGTTTTGGACGCTCATCGCAGCAACCGTATGTATAGCTATCCCCAGTCTTTTTCCGTTTCTTCTTATGCGAAAACTATCAAGCCCCTGGGACGACATTGTCTGCATAGTACCCGTCCTTGGATGGGGGATTTGGATGGCTGGGACGGTTTTATTTTGGCCGATGCGAGCCGGAGCTGGCGCTGCAGGTCATGCCGACGCAAACGTGACACCGCAATGTCCATCTTGCGGCTATTTGCTCACCGGACTAACGAAAACAAGATGTCCCGAATGCGGCGATGAACCAACAATCGACGAACTCTGGCGCGCAACCGCATCGGTCGAGGTTTGATTCTTCGGATAACCTTCGCCCTACCCCTGAAGACGTTAGGCGGTGCGATCAAAGCGATCGATGATCTTCGCACCCACCGCATCGCCCCAAACGTTCACCATTGTGCGGAACATATCGAGTATCCGATCCACGCCGACAATCAATCCAACGGCGGCGATCGGAATCGCAGGCGATCCGGGCATCGATGCCAGCGAGCCGTTGACCGTTTCGACGACGATAACCATCGTCACCAAGCCGGCGCTGGGAATTCCGGCAGCACCCACGGCTGCAAGCGTAGCAGTCACTGCGACCAGAATGAGGGTGGTCAGGTCCAACTGAATGCCATACGCCTGCGCCAGGAACACAACGGCGATCGCTTCGTACAGCGCGGTTCCGTCCATGTTAATTGTGGACCCCAATGGCAATACGAATCCGGCGGATTTTTTGCTGACCCCCGCCATTTCGGTCGCGCATTCGATCGTCACGGGCAAAGTCGCAGACGAAGAATCCGTCCCAACCGCAGTCAAGAGCGCCTGGCGCATTTGGTGAGCAAACTTGAGCGGGTTGGCTCGTGCAAAAATCCAGCAGAATAGCGGAAGAACAATAAGTCCGTGGATAGCCAAGCCGGTGAGAACGGTAGCCATGTATGCACCGATGGCTGATGCGAAAACACCGAGTCCGATCCGGGCCACCGTCCATGCGAGGAGCGCAAACACGCCGATCGGCGTCAGCCAGATGACCAGTTGAACGAGTTTCATGATGGCGTCGAACACAGCCCCGATCATTTCTGCAACAAGCCTTCCCTTTTGCCCCATTGTCGTCAGCACGACACCGAATAGAATGGAAAAGAAAATTACCGGAAGCGCCTTGCCATCTGCAGCAGCTTGAAAAATGTTTCTCGGGATAATCTGTCCGACAAGATTTTGCATAGCCCCGACCAATCCCTTAGGGCCTGCTTCGATGTTCTTCTTGACTTGCTCGCTGGCATCAAAAGTCTGCTGGCCGACAGACCGCTCCGTAGCTGTGATCTTCTCGCCGGGGCGAATGTTCGCGACCAGAATCAATCCGATCGTCGCTGCGATGGCCATCGTTACGATGTAGTAAAGAAGCGTGGCAACCCCAATTCTCCCGAGTTCGCGAAAATCGCCAACGCTCGTAACACCGACGATCACGCTCGTTGCGATCAGGGGGATAATGAGCATTTTCAACAAGCCCATGAAGATCGTATTACCCGCGAAGTAAAACGCTCCAAGTGCCACAGGATGGGCGTGCTCGCTGTCGCTCATCGTGATTTGAAAGTTGGGATCGTGAAGCATTTGGCCGACGATCACGCCCGCGACAAGACCCGCCAGGATGAGAACGGTGAGCAGCCATTTCGACTTGAGCATTTACCTGACACCTTTCGTAATCGAATTGCGCGACTTTGTCCGGCAATGAGATGATTGCCCCAGCGAGTCGCCGGGAACCCTATCGGCTATCGTATGATCGCTCGGCAAGCGCGCCAATAATCGTCCGGATCACAAGCGCGCGAATCGAATCAATTCACAGAATCCCCACTATGCCATCACCAATTAAGTCCGAATGCGAAACGCACGAATCATGCGATGAAACCTGCCGTTGTGCTTCCTTTCGCGATTAGGTCGTCGCACGAACTGCCGACATTTTGACAAAAGGGGCGACCTCGACTATATTTGTTCCGTGCTAGAGAAGATGGAACAACACAAGTATTGGGAACATCGGGTATGACGGTCGTCGCAGTCATCCCTGCCCGTTACGCATCCACCCGTTTTCCCGCTAAACCTCTCGCCAATCAGACCGGCAAATACTTAATCCAGCACGTTTATGAGCGAGTTCAATCGTGTGAGCGAATTGAACAGGTAATCGTGGCCACGGACGATGATCGCATTGTTTCCGCCGTCGAGTCGTTCGGCGGTATAGTCCGTCTCACACGCAAGGATCATCCCTCTGGAACGGATCGCGTCGCAGAAGTAGCCGACGCTCTCGATCTACGCGACAGCGATCTCGTTATTAATGTACAGGGCGATGAACCTGAAATCGATCCGAAGGTTCTGGACAAACTTGTGGCAAGCATGTTGGCGGAAGGTGACACATGTTCCATCGGAACATTGGCCGCTCACTTTCAAAAGGAGGCCCCGTGCTCAGGGCCTGGTTCGCCCACAGACCCCAATTGCGTAAAAGTCGTCGTGGATGACCGAAGTCGAGCGATCTATTTCTCACGAAGCCTGATTCCTTATCCTCGGGCCACAAATGGCACCATACACGACCCATCCAGATGGCTGTTACATCTTGGTGTCTACGCCTTTCGAGTTGGCGCCTTGGCTGGTTTGGTGAGGCAAGGAGACGGCAGCCAATGTGAATTGGAAACCTGTGAATCGTTAGAGCAGCTGCGCTGGCTTTCGGCTGGCCAGACGATTCGGGTTGTTATGGCTGACCATCCATTTGTTGGAATCGATACGCCCGAGGAGTATCGGGCATTCGTCGAGCGGGTCAGATCAGGCTGTAGTGCAGAGGTTGGTACTTGATTATGGATGGATACATGGTAAAAGGTGAACGCGCGTTCTCGAACGGCGCGGCATCCGTTGTTTTCCGGCGAAACAATCCGCCAGCGTTGGTGTCAAGAAAGTCCTCTCTTGTATTTGAAAACGGTGCGTCATGAGTTCCGAACAAACATTGCAGTCTCTTACCCACGCGACTGAGGAAACAGAGTTTTTCACTCCTACTCCTTCAGGCTACAAGCCAGGCCAAACCAAATACGTTGTCGTGTTCGGCACGGTCATGAGTGGCCTTGGGAAAGGCATTTTCTCCAGTTCGCTCGCCAAGATCATGCAAGACAAAGGCTTGACAGTTGCTCCGATCAAGCTGGAAGGCTATCTCAACCGTGATAGTGGCACATTGAATCCGTATCGACATGGAGAAGTGTTCGTACTCGACGATGGCATGGAGTGCGACATGGACCTTGGCACCTACGAGCGGATGCTGAACCAGGACCTAGGACGACTAAATTTCACCACCAGCGGGCAGATTTTTTCATCTGTCCTGGATAAGGAACGCGCGGGGCGATACCTGGGACGCGACGTGCAGATGATCCCCCATGTAACGGGCGAAGTGAAACTTAGACTGCGAGAGTTGGCTGTAGCGACAGAGGCTGATGTTGTTTTCGTGGAGATTGGCGGAACGGTAGGCGACGTTGAAAATGCATACTTCATCGAAGCGGTTCGCGAGATGGCTTTTGAAGAAGGGCCTGCCAACTTTTGTTTTGTCGCACTGACTTATATTGTTGAGCCGCAGATTTTGGGAGAGCAAAAATCGAAGCCAGCTCAGCTCAATCTAAAACTCCTCAATGCAGCCGGTATTCATCCAAACATTATCGCTTGCCGAGCCTCGTCTCCGGTCACAAGAAAAGTTCGCGAGAAAATCGCGCTTTTCGCAAATGTCCCGATGGAACGCGTTTTTTCCATGCATGACAGTGACAGCGTGTATGTGATTCCTGAAATGCTTCGTGGAGCCGGTATCGACGCAACCGTCGTGGAACTTCTCGGGTTGGCTGGCCGAATCAATCCCGACACAGAAGAATCGGCAAGGAAGACGTGGGCAGATTATATTACGCACTTTCGGTCGGCGGAACATCCGGTCACGATTGGTATTATTGGGAAATACACTTCGGTGCGAGATAGCTACGCGAGCATTATCCAATCACTGGAACATGCCGGTGCGTATTGGGGCGCCAAGGTAAGACTTGAATGGATTGACAGTTCCGACCTCACCGAAGCCAACGTCGCCGAACGACTCAAAGACATTCATGGCGTGATCGTTCCGGGTGGATTCGGATTCCGGGGCGTGGATGGCAAAATCGAATGTATTCGCTATGTGCGTGAGCATGGGATTCCTTACCTCGGCTTATGTTACGGCATGCAAATAGCCGTCATCGAATTTGCCAGAAACGTTTGCGGCCTCGCCGATGCAAGCAGCACCGAGATCGAGCCGGACTGTCCGACTCCTGTCATTGACCTTCTGCCGGAACAAAAAAAGATCGAAGGCCTTGGTGGAAACATGCGGCTTGGTGGTTTTGACGTCGCACTGAATCCAGACAGCGAAATAGCGTCTTTGTGCGACGGGTCAGATCACCTGCGAATGCGATTTCGTCACCGGTATGAAGTGAATCCGCATTACATTGAAGAGATCGAACAGAACGGATTGGTTTTTTCCGGAAGAAGCCCGAATCATCCGATTATGCAGGTGTTGGAACTACCAAAATCCAGTCATCCTTTCTTCATGGCTACGCAAGCTCATCCGGAACTCACGGGCAGACCGTTGAGGCCTCAACCCATGTTCGTGGGTTTTGTTCAAGCAGCCCTACGACAAAGTGGTATCTCTGATGACGCACTAGAGCCTTGGGTCATCGAAAACAACCACTCCCGGCAAGTGCCCGGCGAAACCGCGACCAACGCACAATGAGTGTCTCGCCTCGGCAAGCCCAATCGATTTCGCACGAAAATCAGTTCCCACGAACGAGATATCAGGGCAGCAAGAGAAAACTCGCTTCTACCATTGTAGGACTTGTAGAAAATCTGCCGATCGAAACCGTGCTTGACGCATTCGGCGGAACGGGTGTTGTCGCCTATGAATTCAAGCGTGCTGGATACGCCGTAACCTACAACGACCTTCTCGCGTTTAACCACCAAATCGGCACCGCGCTTATAGAAAACGATTCAGATCAACTCACCGCCGATGAAATCAACATGGTTTGCGACGGACGTACGGAGGGAGTTGTAGGCACTGTCGTACACGATCATTTTGGTGGCATCTATTTCACGGATGATGAAAACGCATGGATTGATCGAACGGTTTATAACATCAGCCGGTTGGATAACCACTGCAAGCAGGCGATTGCATGGTTCGCCCTGTTCCAGTCGGCATTAGCGAAAAGGCCTTACAACCTGTTTCATCGCGCGAATCTATATATGCGTACCGCAGACGTTAAGAGGAGCTTTGGCAACAAGGCCAGTTGGGACCGATCGTTTGTGGACCACTTCCGCGTGTTCGCAGCCGAAGCAAACGAGGCGGTCATCAACGGACACGGCCGATGCCATGCGACCTGCATGGATGTCATGGATGTTGATCCGCAATACGATTTGATCTACATCGATCCACCTTATGTCAACGCGTCCGGCGTTGGCGTCGATTACCGGAACTTCTATCATTTCCTGGAAGGCTTATTGAACTACAGCAATTGGTCGGCGATGATCGATTTTACGTCGAAGCACAAACGCCTCACGCCGAACCCCAATCCTTGGTGCCACGCCCGTGATTGCAAGGATGCCTTTCGCAGAATTTTCAGCCGATTCCGCGACAGCACGATCGTCGTTTCGTACCGTGATGATGGGATTCCCTCCGTTTGCGAGTTGGAATCCATGTTGAAAACCGTCAAGAAGAATGTCTCTATAACGACATGCAGACGAAACCAATACGCCCTCTCCAACCGCCGGAACACGCATGAAGTCCTACTGATTGGCTCCTAGTAAACGCCACAAG
>JAJDEA010000062.1 GCA_029260035.1 Phycisphaerae bacterium | reverse complement strand
GAGGCTGTTCCACTAACGTGGCATTCTGTGGCTGTTTCTTTCTAACGGGTGTGGAATTGCAGGTGCCGAAAGAACCCTCGTCGTACGGGAAATTTGTGTCATTTTTGTGGCAATATGATGCACAGAAAGGCAGCGGGATTTTGTGAAAGCTATTTCAGGTTTCGCCATGCCCAAAACAAGTTGAGCGGGCGGTACCGCTTTCGCTCTTATTTCAATAAGTTTGAAGAAGCAGTTAGCGGATTCTGCATGAAATCACATGGGCTGGTGACGGATGACCCATCGATGCGAATCTCCAATGTACTGAGCTATCAGTTATCACATAGGGCGGACTCAAGAGACCTCGTACCTGTAGCACCTACCACTCCCTTCGGCCCCGATCAATAGCTGAGAATCTCGCTGGTTGGTCTTGGCCAAAAGAAATGCGTACGCGAGGTCTCGCCCGAGGAACGGCCCGTGGATCTCTGCTTAGAATCGCCCCAAGCAATTCAATTTCCGGGGCGGGCATTCGCATCAGCTCTTCTTCTTCCGGAGGAATCAGCCGAGTCTCGTCTGAATCTGGATTCACAAAGCAAAGCAGACGCACTTCGGCCCACCTTTGATTCACTTCTTGAACATCGACAATTTTCTTCACAGGATACCAACGTACTGCCATGTTCAGTCCTCCAAGATCTAAAGTGAATTGATGAACGGCGCGAGCATGATTGTATTCCCTTTGCCGCTCCATCGCCGCAAATTCCGAGATTCCCTCCTGTCATCTACTACCGTTCGCGCCATCGGCGTTTCCGCTTGATGTCGCTTCATTTTCGGTATCGGAAGTCGCCCCCTCAACTCCGTCGCCTGCTTCCGGCTCATCTGGAATGTTTCGAAGAAGCTTCTCTGCGAACACCGCAAGAGTGGGATTGGTTTGTCGAAGAATCGGTAGTTGCTTCTTTACCTCATCCTTGAACATTTTGCCCATCGTGGCTTTGAAACCGGGAACCTTTGATTCCAGCGTCGCCAATTGCTCTGTTCGGAACGCGACCTCCGCGTCAACTTCCGCCCCAAATGCATCTCCGAACTTTTCCTTGAGCTTGGCTCCAGCTTTTTTCATGTCCTCCGTCGATTTTGCACGCCGAAGTTCACTTCGTGCGATCAAGGAAACTACAGTAGAACGGATCGATGACCCTACATTCGATAAGATCTCGACTTGCTGTTCCGGTGACAGCGCACGAACCACTTTGCCGACGCGTTCGTCGGAAAGTGACTCAATGGAGGCGAGCAGTTCGGTTGAAAGTGGCGATTCGTCGTCGCGTACTGTCAAACTCAAATAACTCTTATTCCTGTAAGGGACGTAATCCGTACCGATCCATACTATTGGATCCAATTCGAGATCATTGGACTTCACGTCCTGGATGTCAGGATCCCCAAAACCCGGAAACTCATCCATAATCTTTCGAAGGCCTGTTCGGTACCTGAAGTCTTCTGGACTTGGCTTGACAGTCTTCTTGGTGAGCGAACGGAGCTCCGTGGCAAGTGCGTTGTCATCTGACCACCGAGGTAAACCTAGATCGCGTTCAGATTGGCCAAACAGCGAATTGAACGCTCGGGTGATGTAGAGTTGCCCGCCCAGGTACAGGATATTTGGTGGGGCCTTAAGCTCAGCGGAGACGCCATTTACCCAGCGTGGCCAACTCATTTCATCCTGAAAGTCCATCTTACTCGCGACGTCAGCCCTACGACTCCTAATCTCGTGCTTAATCACTACGTAATTGCCTACGCGCATTAGATTTCCGGCGATCGCGCTATCAACGGCTAGGGGGTGGTCGACAGTCACCGGATGCATTTCGACCACCAAGTGAAGTTCCCGATCATCGACATTCGTGCGCACAAGGGCTTCGCTAATGTCAGCAATAAGGTTGCTGATAGGTTGAACTTGCTGACCGACCAATGCGATAGTCTGTTTGATCTGCTTTATCGCCTCTATTGCTACCGCATTCTCATCTTGATCCAGTTCGAAGACGGAAAACTTGATGGTGACAGATTGCCCTTGATAAGGAATGGGGCCAAATACCGTTGCTCCGCTAAAATTGAGATATTGGCCCTCAGCGACAAACTGATCATCAAAAAACACACGACGATGAGCAGAATTGTCAGCGTGGTCGATCACCTCCACGAAGGCCAGAACTTCTTTACTGTTCTCGGTGTCGGCCAGATATTTCACAAAGCATCGGTTGATGCGAATAGAGATGACCTGCGTACCTGGATCTTGTAGTCTCGCGCTCTTGAAGTATCGGTATCGCTCCTCATCACGTTGATTGTGGTGCACAAAGGCAAATCCCGGAGTTCCAAAATCCGCAATCTTGTGCGAATCGTAGTTGTAGAACTTGTCCAAGTACTCTATTGAATGGAATG
Source organism: Phycisphaerae bacterium (assembly GCA_029260035.1). Taxonomy (GTDB): domain Bacteria; phylum Planctomycetota; class Phycisphaerae; order UBA1845; family UBA1845; genus OFTM303. Next base: position 1,578 of record JAJDEA010000062.1, on the reverse strand, counting down.
TCTGCTCACCGGTAAATTTGTAGTTGGCTGAGGCAAATCCTTGGCAGCCAACGCAAAGCCAAGCTAGCCCTAAGAGCGAGGCACCAACGACGATTCGACAGTATTGCATGTCAAATTTGTTCATGCGGTCTCTCCATTGGTAAGATGATTCGGATCGATCTTAGTTGGCCGTGACTCCTCGCGTTCCAACTAGAATCCGATCCTGCTTGGACAACACCACCGATGTGTAGTGTGCCTTAGGCATAGATCAGTCACGGAGATTGAAAAAACCCGAAAAGAAATCCTGGTGACGACAGGGAGAAGCCCCCACGATCCGCTCAGCTCATTGCGCTAAACGACTGACTTTTCTTCTGGATTTTCCATTCTTCATTCGATGCACTTCGAATAAACCGACCCGATCTAAATGCTAGTCATCGGCCTGACAAGCGAGAGACACACGTTTGCTAAGCAGCATGGGTCGCAAAGCCAACCCTGGTAAAAACCCAGAAACTGCCCGCTAAAACGTGCGACTCATTGCCACACTGGAACAAACCAGATTATACAAAATATCGAGGATGACATTCCATAGGGCGTTTACCCTATTTCTTCAACGAAATTGCGACCATTCAGAAACGACGTGAAGTCAACAAGGGATCTACATTTCTTTGGATATTCTGAACGCGACAGGTTTTTCTCCAAGGAGAATAAGAGCTGAGGGTTTGGCAAACATCCGTCAAGGCGTCCGACGATAACTCTCAATAGTGGTTGAATTGGTTTGGAAAGGGCGATGGGCTGAATCATCCGCAATAACCATTATGCAATGACTCACAGGTCCAAATTCTACAAAGCACCACCCGATCGATTGCTTCGCTCATGTCGATGTAGGCAACATGCTATTAACCGACGGACGGCCCTTGAATTCGGCGGCGCTAACCTCTTTCAGGGTGCAACGCCTAACGTGGACGATACGAGTGGAGTTTGGCGAGTTGGCTAGCTGGATCCAAAGAATTCATTTCTGCAAGAGCGCTCCATTTTTTGTATCGCGCTCTCGACATGTTCTGATGTACCTCGACGCCAAAACCGAGTCAAGGAGAATCTCTTGAGAATTGGTTTACACATAGATAGAATCCCAACTCTAACGGCACTGCAAGGTTTTGAGGCAGTTGTCCCACAAGCTCGGCGAGTCGAGCGATTGACACATCGTACACCAGACATCTTGATCAAGAGGTCCCAAATCCAGATCCAAAACCGCGAAACTTGGATTAAATTTGTGGAATCGGTCGAATTCATAGCGCGGTTTGAGGCTTGTTACAATAACCGCATGCCGATTCTACGCGGATCAAAAGAAGTGCGCGAAAATAACTTTGAGTGTCTCTTGACCTAACACCATCCGAATCGAAAATCGAGATGGCTCAAGCAAACTCCTGAAAGTCGCCTTGTCCGTGATTGGTCGTGATTAGTATGGATCATTGTGCTGCGATTGGGAATACTCAACGTATCCCACATATCCTTGTTCAACAAAGTGTGAGTTGACAAACCTGCCCTACTCTCTCAGCCCTTATCCTAATCTGTCCTTCACTCTCACCAGAATCAAAAATG
>JAJDEA010000061.1 GCA_029260035.1 Phycisphaerae bacterium | reverse complement strand
CGTCCGATAGAGCCTACCTTAATGGTGCCCTTTGCTTGGCATCATAGGTTGAGACGAAAATGACAATCGCATAGGTCCATCCTTCGTGCGAATGACTTTCGACTTTCCCAAAGGAAGCCACAAAGTCTCACGTTTGCTTGTATCCTGATTCGAAATCGCAACCTCAAGTGAAGGCACCCCTTTTTTGCCCTTCACCATCATATATTCTTCGACAAGGCGACCGCTAACAACAAACTCCTCGACGCGAAACGAATATCGCGATCCGGGGATTTCGATCTTCTGTTGTAGTGACAGATCAGCCTTTGATATTTCGTCATTGACCCGACTCCAAACCTCGTTGCGCGTCAATGCAGTTGTAATGATCAAAAAGTCAGGCACTTCACGTTCAGGTTTGACGGGGCAATCGAGACGAATCTTCAACGGCTCACCGGATTCGGAAGATTCGGAAAAACCAGGAAACTTGGCAAAAATCCATTTTTTCTCTTCATGGCCGTTCCAGTTGATTTCCAATTCTACTGCCGGATTTGTGGCATTGTCGGACTGGTTCACGGCCTTGCCGGTCTCTTCGTCGAATCCGAAATGAGGGAAATACCTTAAAACTCGAATGGTCCCCGGCGGGCTTTCAAGCTTGATGCTTTGCTTTGACCCCACGGTAATCGCATGTCGAATCGATTCACGATTCGAAGTGATGTACAACGTCGGTGTTAACGAATACTCCTGCTTGTATTGATCGAGCAAATCTTTACGCTGCGTTTCGTTTTCTACAGCCATGTAGCGCCAGTTTGCAACCAGGCTCGTCAACCGGTTTCTTTCCGAATCGTTCGAAATTAACCATTTAGCGTAAGATTGTTTTGCACCCTTAATGAATAGTCTGATTGCTGGCGCCCCCTGGTCGCCTGGAACCTGCTTTACATTTTGCTTCAACACGGCGGAAGGCAGGTACTGCTTCAGCGTGATCGGCTCATCGTTCCAGGGGAGTCTTACAGCTTGGTTGAGATTGCCGGGAAGCGCGGTAGACGGCAAATCGAGGACCACTTCAACCCTGTCGGATGGATTCCCAATTCTTTCGCATTGAAAAAAGAACACCTGGTCAGGCATGGGGGGATGCGCGCCGTGGCTTCCGTGTTGCGCATAAGCCATTAGCGGCGTTATAAATAAGACACTGACGGCTGTTCTCAACAACATTGATCGCATGACTGGCACACATTGCGAACCTGCTCGATATGAATACTCCACATTCATGATTCCACCGCATTCAAATGCTTTGTCGCTTCCTTGGAAATACCAAGCTCCTCGAGCTTGCGGTATAGGCTTGACAGCCCTATGCCTAACACCCCCGCGGTCTTGGACTTGTTCTTGTACATGGCCATCACTCTGAGAATGTGCTGTTTTTCGAAGCAATGCATGGACGAGCGCAAATCCAAGGACGAATCTAATTGCAGGTCTTCGCCAGCGGCAGCAATGGAAAGATCATCCACGGCTATTTTTCTGTCGTTAGCGAAAATCAGCATTCGCTCCACTTCGTTTTCCAATTCGCGCACGTTGCCTCGCCAAGAGTGCCTACACAAGACATCCATCGCTTCCTGAGTCAGCCCAGGACAATGGCAATTGAGTTCGGTGTTGTATTTTTGAACGAAATGCTTTGTCAGAGCGCCGACATCTTCAGGCCTTTCGCGCAAGGGAGGAATCGTGATTCGTAGGACGTTCAGTCGATAGTATAGATCCTCACGGAACTCCCCCGCTTCGATGGCCTTTTCGAGGTCAGTGTTTGTTGCAGCTATGATTCGAATGTTGACAGGCCTAGCGCGGCTGTCTCCCACACGCGTGATAGCACGCTCTTCGATTGCGCGCAGCAAAATGGCCTGGCTCTTAAACGGCAGATTGCCGATTTCGTCCAGAAAAAGCGTGCCGCCATCCGCGGATTCAAAATAGCCCATGCGGTCGCTGGCTGCCCCGGTAAATGCACCATGACGATAACCAAACAGTTCACTCTCGACCAACGTATCAACGAGACCGCCGCAGTTCACTGCAACGAAAGGTTTGTCCTTTGTGATCCCTGCATAATGCAAGGCCCGGGCGATCACTTCCTTGCCGGTTCCGCTTTCTCCACAAACCAGGACGTTACTGGTTGTGTGAGAGATTCGGCTAATCGTATCCATGATCGCCTTGATGGCAGGCGATTCGCCAATAATGCCGGAGCCACTTTGTTTCTGCTGGATTTGCGCAGTGAGAACTTTGTTTTGCCTGGTTAAGTCGTTTTCCGCCAGCAAGCGTTTCAACTTGAATATCAACTCGTCGAAGTTAAGTGGCTTGCAAAGATAATCCCGCGCGCCTTGCTTCATGGCCTTTACTGCCGTTTCCACTTCACCAAAAGCGGTAATCACAATAATACTCGCCTCTGGAGCCAACTTGGACGCGTGTTCTATAAGCTCCATACCAGTAATGCCCGGCATCCGAAGATCCGTGATAATTGCATCTACGAAGTTGTTCTTGAGAGCTTTGAAAGCAATCTCTCCGTCGGCGCATGCAATAACGTTAAAGCCCTCTTCCTCCAACACCTGGGCAAGATTCGTCCGCAATGTTTCTTCATCATCTGCCAGTAGTATGGTTTGTTGACCCATGGTCCGTCTCCGGTGGTCGATTTAAGATTGGCAATTGCACGGTAAACACCGTTCCTTTTCCTTCCGTAGAGTCAAACTCAATGATGCCTCCGTGCTTTTGAATAATTCCGTAGCTCACGGATAAGCCAAGGCCTGTACCCTGCCCCGGCTCTTTCGTTGTGAAGAATGGTTCAAAGATCCGCCTGCCGATTCCGGAAGGAATCCCCAATCCCGTATCCTCCACTTCGATTTGAATGGTTCGGCGATCCTTGGCCTTCTTGGCCCGTACATCAAGACGCCCACCATTTGGCATTGCGCTAATCGAGTTAAGGCCGAGATTGATAACCACTTGCTGTAATTCAGCGCGAAGCGCATAAGTTAGGGGCAAGTTTTCGGATTTTTCAAAACTGATTTTCACATCGCGCGCTTTTCGATCGAATGAAATAAGCTCCACCGCTTCAGCGACCATCTGATCAATGTCAGTTTGTTCCCATTTCTCTTCCCCCGGCCTAGCCAAGCTGACAAGTTGACGCACAGTGGTCGTGATACGTTGAATGTGCGTCTCAATGAGATCAAGCTGAGACCGGATCGGCCCAGACGACTTTCCGCGTTTGGCAAGCTGAACAATCGAGGAAATGCTGGATAACGGATTCCCTACCTCATGCGCGACTCCGGCGGCCATTTGCCCTATAGCTACCATTTTTTCCTTCTCGAGCATCTGGGCACGCATCAAGCCCACCTGCTGCGCCTCTTCCTCCAACAGGAACATGAGATTGTTGAAGCTTTCCCCAAGATGAGTCAACTTATCCGGACACGATCTTTTGTAAACGTCACACTCATGACACTGATTGATTTCGATTTTCGGGCCACCATGTTCGTGGGATCCGTTGTGGAGGGCGATTGTTTGCCAGCATCGATCCCCACGTGCATTGAACATCGGACATTCCTGGCGTTCGCAATGCAGCACGTCGCGACAATACGCAAGGTGAGGGTTTTCAAATCTGGAACTTGTAGAGCCTCGAGCTTGGTAGGATTCCAAAAGCCGGCCGATCTCTTCAGCCGTCTTGGAAAGCTGTTGGTGATGACGGCGCATCAAGAAGTAAACAATATAGCAAGTGAATGCGGTTACGATTCCAGCCCAGACGGTGAGCAATACATGGTGCCATCCTACGGACGTTTCCGGTATGAATCTGCGTAAGGCGACTTCCCATGCAATAAAGAGAACAGCCAAAACACAGAGCACTGCCAAAGGCACAAGCACTCGAACTCGACGCCAGGTCAACGAAAGCGACATCGCCGAACTGGAAACAGCCTCACCCGACGGGAGGACCGGGGAAGGCCCCGGTGTCTTGGCGTCATGCGCCCGGTCCTGCGAACCATTGAGATTCAGAGATGATTCTCGACTTCCGGTTGCACAATTGCGTGTTCCACCCAGCCTTTCGGAAGAACAAACCACCCTATTGTCGCAGTTGCGTTCCATATCAGCCCTCGGATGACCGTCATCTGACCAAACAGATTGCGCAAGCGATATGTCGAATCGAAGCGAATGAACTCGCTCACGCGCGGCTCAATAGAGGAGTGTGCAAGTTACATGCCGCACGTCGCACTTCATTTTCGTTGAGCTAACTCGGCACAACGGTGCGCTTGATAAACTTGCGTACCAACTCTCCCTCCCTGGAAATCCACCCCTGGCGAGTCGAAAAACCATCCTTTGAAATCAAAACCCTGCGCCAGTCACCTCAGGCACCACGATTGCCACAGAAAAAGCGGTATGTTTGGGAAAGGCCCTTTTGGGGACGAACGGGCATAGGATTACCTGCTAGGAATGTGGAATTGCGATGCAAATCAGAACCGAGAAAAAACGGACGTTGAGGGTATCAGGTATGTTGATGCTATGTGGGCTGTTACCAGGACTATTGGGAGGATGCCCTGAGTTTCGCAACGAATCCATTACCGCCATCGAAACCGCAACCAGAGGGCTACTCGACGCAGGTTTGACGGCCCTTTTTGACGTATATCGAACAAATGACGTCGGTTGAATGCGCGCCCGATTTGTTCGCTCACCGGCGGCGAATCAGTTGACGTCATTCTCGCCTGCGGGAATTCGCACAATAAATATTCCCGATTGAGGGAAATCTCGCAGTCGAAGGCTTGAGGGAGACAAGAACCAACCGATAACGCAGCCAAACACACCATCAATCCATGTCATGGCAGGTCAAACAGAGCTTCGAGCCGTCGGTAGTAACGGTTAGCAGCGCTGGCTTGCCGTTGTAGACGTCATGGCAGGACACACAGCTTACAACGCCTTGCGGTAAGCGGACCTCTCTTGGGAGTAGGCTTGCCGGTTTGAGTGCTGCGGTTCCCTTGCCGGGCGCGCGTTTGTTACTTGCTCGGTAGTGAACACCAATCGGGTGACTGCCCCGTCGGTCACCCAGACCAAACATCAAAGCATGCCCACCACTCTTGTTTCCGGCATCCATCGCACTGACCCCATCGTGGCATCCCAAACACATTGCGGAAGCCGAATCGAGTAGACCGGCTCTGGATCGATCCTTCGATCCTCCAGGTTTTTCATGTGCAAATCGCAAAGCCCGCCAGTGGGTTTTCGGACCAACACCTTTGGCGCGATCTGAGTGACAGTTTGCACAAAAGGATTGATCTTTGGTCTTCGAATCGGCGGATTGACGGAGAAACGGCGTCGAGCCGCCAACCAGCGAAGGAAGCTGTTCGTGACACGTTGTGCAGGTTATCGAGCCATCGAAACTTAATGGCCATCCCTTGGGAATATGAATGGCAGCGCTGGGCTTAACTCCGACGGGGTGGTTGGATACGCCCGGCCCATGCCTGAGCTTTGTAACCAAGTCTCGCTCCATGGCGTCATCCGCCTCGTGCGGGGTGGGCGATGCACCAATGCAAAGGCCAAGAAGCGTGATCGTGGAAAGTGTGATGATAGCGCTTATCGTTTGTGTTCGCACAGTTAATTCATCTCCGGCCCAGACGGCAGTCAGCTAATAGAACTTCGAAACAGCTCAATTCACGCACATGAAATCAAAATGCACCCAAGACTGACGCGATATGCCAGCCCCTAAGGAATGATTTACGATATCCGTGGGTCAACTCGAGCCATGCGTCGTCAAAGCGAGCTTAGACCCGAATCACGACTTGCCCCGTTTTCCGCCGTATCTCAGCCGATAACGATCCAATTCGCCTCAATATCGGGAGAATACAAACGACGATTACCATTTATGAGAAATGCAGCGAGGTGCTGTAACGTCACCACATGGAGATTGGCACCACGAACCAGCTAGAACAGCTAATAGAGGGCCGTTAGAGACGAGATTTCGATCTTGTGGGGTAGTCCGCCAAGTTTGGCATAAATGATGCACGCTGTTTGGCAACGAATGCCAAGGGGATGTTGCGCCAATGTGCTCTTTCAGGGGAAACGGAAGACAGTACAGATACCCGCATCTAATTTTCTTGACATACTGCCAACTTAATGTCTCTTGCGAGCCTTCGCTCGCTGCACCGATTCGTGGAGGATCACGGTTATGCTAATCACTTTATTGGCGGCAACAGCACCGCTTTTTCTTGGTCAGACGTCAACGTTGACGCCTAGTGCAACAATCGTCGGAGTGGATCATCCGGCTCGGCTCGCAGAAGGGCCAGCGGGTGGGTTTTATGTTGCCGACCAGCAAGCAGGTGAGGTTATTCAGATTGACTCACTGGGCGCTGAGGTGGCACGGTTTGCTATTCCTGA
>JAJDEA010000007.1 GCA_029260035.1 Phycisphaerae bacterium | reverse complement strand
CAACGGCATTGTTCAGGCACAATAAGAACATCGCGATGTCTTGCAGGTCGATGTCTTCGTCCAAATCCGAATCTCCAAACGGATCGATCGCGGCGTCGGCAACGGCATCGATTTCCGTAGAAACTTCACCCCATATCGAATCCATATCACCTGTAATCGGCGTCCGATTTATCGCAGTGGTAATGCGTACAAAATGAAAACCCGGCAAGGCAGCCGGTTCGCCTGTGGCTGGGTTGATCGCCCAGGCAATGTCGAATGCGTCCCCTCCGCCGGAATCCTGCGATATGCCGGTGACGAACGGATCATCGGGCGTGGTATAGTATTCGGCGGCAGGTATGCTGGAAAGTGGGAGTGTCGGCGTGTAGTCAGCGTAGCCGAAGATCCCTTCCATTCCGGTGCCTGCAAGAGGATTTGTGACCGTTCGCAACAAGACCGGCGGCGCAAAGATTGCGTCAGGCAAAACGTATCCGGATGTCGACCAAGTTCCCGATCGACCAACCGGAATCCAAAAATCAAACTCAGGCGGGAACGTCAGATCGCCAAAATCATCGTCCCACGTTTGACTGACGAACTGCCCGACTGGATCGAGGACGTGCGTTCCCGGAATCAGATACCACGCATCATCTGCAAGAAAATTGCCGTTTGAGTCCAAACTTATTTCAATCGAGCCGCACTCCGCCCATCGCGTGTCGAAATCGCCGCTGTAAAACGCATTGCCGAAAACAATCGCATCCATCCCGTAGTGGTTAAGAGGGTGATCCTCCACCATATGATCAAACGCGAGCGTGATTGAGCCACCAAACCCACCGAGCGTCACAGTCGCGGCAGTTCCCGGCAACGACGAACCACCCGAATCGGGTACGCCGATCGCGGCATTGGGGTCGTTCAACCCGGCAGTTCTAACGAACTGCCCCGGCGCGGGCGAATAGTCCAAGACCTGTTCAGCAAAGGGCGACTCACCTGCGCGTGCGACGCCAGCCGCCAACATAAGCGCAGATGCAACGCCAGCCTGGAATAGATGTGGCATTCGCGTCATCGATTAGCCCTCTTGGCAATGGAAGTCAGGGAGCTACCAGCGTAACGCGAGGTGGTTTCGTTACTGTTTCGTCGACGGCGAAGAACGAGAAACAACCCGAATAGACCAAGAAGACCTGTCGCGGGTTCGGGCACCAGGAAAGGAAATACAGTATCCCCGTCGCGCAGGTATAGTTCGGACGTGACCGGGTTGAATCCTACGTCGTAAGTATTGAAATCACTGAGGGGGTCCGGATCGAAGCGACGCACAGCATTCGTATCCAGTATGTCAGCCGCCCCCAACCCTGCCATTGCATCGAGAATCGCAGATTCACGAATCAGTGCCGAAAAATTAACATCGGGGCCGCCGAACTCCCCACCACCTACGAACAGGTTTCCCTCACTATCAAAGCCGAGCGATGCACCAGAAAGAACATCGACAACCGTGACTCCTTCGGTCTCAAAGTCGAGAGGGTTAGCCGTGTTCATGGCGGACAGCCAAGCCGCGTTATCAAAAAGATTGACTGCACCTGTTTCGCTAGGCCCCGTCGTGGCGAAACCGTTGGCGGTATAAAGGTTGCCGGTAGAATCGAAGGCGATCCCTCCCGAGGCGCCGCCGATATTGTTAACGATAACAGGGTTGATCGGATTGGCGAGGTCGCTGCTTGTCGTATCGAGAAGCGAAACAAAGCTTGGCTGCCCGAACACGCCAGCGGTTAGCGCCAAGTTGGTATCATCAAGCCAAGTGCCATCAAAGTGGCTCGCATTGATCCAATCGCCCCCAAGCGTGGCCAAATCAAAGACGCCGACTTGATAATTTGAAAAGGAAACTCCCCCTCCGTTGCCAATAGCCAACGTCGTACCGTTCGGCGAAACACGGACAAACCCTGGGCCAAATGAGCTGAAGTCGCCGCCAGCTGGCGTGCCAAGTTGGGCGAAGGAGCGAGAACCGGATGCGCTCTCCAAGAACACATTGGCGCCAGCCATGGCGACAATGCGCCCGTCAGGTCCAACGTCATACGTGGTAGCACCTGCTGGCAATTGAAAAGCTGCAGCAGGGCTATACTCACTAAAAAAGTCCGCCAGTGCGCTGCTTGGGTCAATGAGTATCATCCCAAGGCAAAAGAAAAAACGAATTGACCATGCACACCGCTGTCCTGCGGAACTACATCTCTCGTAACGAATCATCGACGACTCCCATCTCCGAGCCGAGCCAAACCTCGTGGCTTTGTGCCCGAAAAAAAGAAAACCCGGCGCCCCCAAGAAGTTCGGGAATGCCGGGATCATCAGTCGTCAAATGAAACATCGAATTGCGCGATGAAAAGCACTTACGCAACGCGCGAAACTGTGATCGTCAGCCCCTACACCCGAGGGCACCAACTCACTGAAACAGCGTCACCGGCAGGTCTTCTGGCTTACGGATCAATCTACTAACCACGCCTTCTCCGTGGCACGACACTCTGCTGGCAGAATGTTGTGTTCAACGAATGGCTTACTGTGGCGTTCGTCCCCGATTACAGCGGCGGGTCCACGGTGGAATTTCACCACCTTCCCTTTGTCCACCATTTCGGCAGACACCGGCGAGCGCTACGAATTTACTTGTCAAAGAATCGGCTTGCGCCGATAACCTGCGGAGCATACCAACTGGACATCGTCAATGCAAGAAAAATCTTCGACAGGTTCTGGTTGCCACTTAACTGTATAATGCACAGGCAATGAAAAAGGTTTTTGCATCAAACGACCGCTCAGCCATTGAAATACTTCGAGGGCTATTGTCCGCGGAGGGAATTGAATCAGTGGTTTTGAATGAAATCACCGGAGCCGTCCTCGGCGATATTCCTTTCTGGCATGCAATGCCGGAGTTATGGATCAGCAACACAGGTGACCTGGAGCGTGCCCAGGCAATCGTCGCGGACTTCGCTTCGGGCGAAACAAAGAAAACGCTTCCCGATACGCCTTGGACATGTAACCAATGCGGAGAGGAAATCGAAGGACAGTTTACTGAGTGTTGGAACTGCGTTCTCGACGATCCACGAGAGGATAAGGAGTCAACTTGCTTTGAATGCGGATACTTGTTGCACGGGTTACCAAATCGACGATGCCCGGAATGCGGCACAAACTTTTAGGTGCCTCCCCCTTCTCTTCCATTCACCTTACAAGCGCCCCCGCAGCGCTTACGACGTTGTCGATACAAACATACTTCCGACGACGATTCATGAATGATCTTCGTGCCACCACTTGGCATAATCCAAGGCGGCATAAGAGAGAATAACATCCGCACCAGCTCGCGCAATAGCCGTTAGCGCTTCCATCATGCAAGCTCTTTCATCCAGCCAGCCGTTTCGCGCTGCCGCC
>JAJDEA010000060.1 GCA_029260035.1 Phycisphaerae bacterium | reverse complement strand
AAACGGAGATTTCATGCGTTCTCGATGGATATCGAAATATCTTTGCCACTTGCACTCAGAGCGAAGCCGATCTGGCGCCGTGCGGGGGGGATTCATCCATCGACTTGTTTGACATTCTTACTGTGCTCGATACGTCAGAAGGGTTGCCGCCTTGTCACGACGTGTGCCGAGGCTATGAACCGGGTGTGTGGGAGCCATCACCTGCTGCGCTCGGAGAAGCATCGCGTGCAAGCGATTCGAATCCGCTGCGAACGGTTTATGGTTTTTCGGGCGAATTCTACCATCATGCGGTTGACATGACGATTGCGGGTAGAGGCTATGACTTTGTATGGGCACGTAAATACCGTTCCAGAGTTGGTCGTGACAGCGTCCAAGGAAACGGGTGGGATTTTTGCCACAATCTAGCCGTTGAAGCGGACGGCCCCAATATGGTCGTTCACGATGGCAACACGCGTGCAGATACCTACACGTTGCAGCCAAACGGAACGTGGACCCATCCGGAGTTCTTCCGTGTGCTCGAGCAAAATCCCAACAACAGTTTTACCATGCTATTGCCTCACGGTGATCGTTGGGATTTCAATCCACTAGCTGGCGGCTTAGCGCCCGGCAAGATTGCGGATATCCAAGACCGCAATGGGAATGTCACGACCTACGAGTACGATACCCTAAGCCGATTGACTCGGATTACGGACACACTCGACACACCGACCAATCCGAGGCTGATCGACATTACCTACGATGCAAATGGCCTCATTGCTTCGCTCACGGACTGGACAGGCCGAGCCGTGACATATGATTATTATGATGGCATTGAGGTTGGCGGAAGTCTCGGTGATTTGAAGTCCGTCACAACGCCACCCGTTGTCGGCACGCCCACCGCTAACGATTTTCCAACGGGCAAAACCACGACCTATACCTATTCAACAGGTTCCGCAGATGAACGACTCAACCACAACCTCTTGACCATCACCGATCCCAAGGGGCAGGTTTTTCTGGTCAACGAGTATCACGCGACAACGAATCGAAACGATCTCCATTTTGACCGGCTTATTCGACAGACCTTGGGAAACTCGGGTGAACTGCTCGATGCGGTATACGTCATACAGACCCCCAGTGCTGCAAACAACTTCGCTGCGATCAAGCTGGTCGCCAATGATCGTGTCGGGAATGTACGAGAGAGTTTCTATGACGGCTTGAATCGCCTTGTAATGAATCAGGTGTTTACTGGTCGAGCCAATCCGACGATGCCTACGGATGACACGACCAATCGACCCGTGAACCCGCTTCGTTTCGACGATCCGCCCATCTTTGAAACGCGTTATGAGTATGATTCGATCGGCCAAGTCACACGCTCCATTTCTCCGAACCTAAACGAGGAGCTATATACCTATGACTCGACGAATCCTGATGCGAAGTCGCGAGGCAATCTGCTTAGCCGTGTTCGTTTAGCCGGACCGCTTGGCGGTGACCAGTCTACAATTCAGGAAACGTACGTTTATGACCAAAATGTCAACTTTGTGACGCTCCAAACGGACGGCCGCGGCAATCCCTGGAGTTATTCCTACGATGCTTCGGGCAATCTTACGCAAATCGCCTACCCCAATGGCACGAGTGTTGAGGACTACGCATACAACGCTTTCGGGCAGATCACGATTCGCACGCTGCCTGACAACGGGGCTTTAGGCAGTCACCGCCGAGTCGATAACTTCACCTACTATGGTCCTAGCGACCTCACCCAAGAGGGATATCTCAAGGAATCGATCATCGACGGCCCCGGCTTCGCGCTGACGACGACTTATGAGTACGATCCGCTTGGACGCCTCACACGCACCATCGATCCGAAGGGGCAGGATTCACTCGTTACGCTGAACTCGCTGGATGAAATCGTGCAGATAGATTATCGACAGGTGAGCTTGCCCATAGGGCCAATCCGTTATCAAGAGCGATTCTACTATGACGAGAACGACAACCTTGCCCGCAAATGTAAGTTGGACGTGGATGACCAGGGGCTGATTGACCCACTGGACAGTTACATTACAACGGTCTACGAGTACGACATTCTCAACTATATGACCCGAAAGTGCAGCGAAGTTGGCGATCACCCGGTACCGATCACACCCCCTCAACTTGATTGCACCGGCTTGCCGGCAAGCGAATTCATCGTCGATGAATACCAATATGACAGCAACCGAAATCTTACACTGAGAAGCTACGGCGAAGCGACCGAAAGCCGGCAACCCAACAACAGGTTGGGCACAGAATATGACGAACGTGATTTGCTGTTCCGTTCGATTCAGGCTCCCGGCGATGCCGCTCAATCGACGACACAACATGACTATGATCCAAACGCCAATTCAAAGGCGCGACGGGAAGGCTTGGAATCGCTACCTCAAGTGACAACCTACGCCTATGATGGACTGAATCGACTTACGCGCGTAGCGGACCCGATGGACAACATTCGAACGTACCTCTATGACCCGAACGACAATCTCACCCGAACGCGTGTCGATGGAGAATTAGACGATCTGGCAGGTTCTGCGGGAAACCTGCGACTCGCGGAAACACGGTATGAATACGACTTGATCAACTTACTAACTTTGAAGGGTGATTCATTTTTCGACCGCCCAACACAATCGCCGCTCGGTGGAGATGGCGAATCCACGACAACCTATTCCTATAGTGACAACTTTCAGCTTACGCGCGCGGTGGATGACAACAACCACGATCTCACGTTTACCTATGACACGGCCAACCGTGTTAGCGTGTCCACTGACGCGAGCAACAATTCCAAGACATTTGTTTACGATCCGAATTCCAATGTCATCACCCTTTCAGAATTGGATCGCTCGGACCTGGGGTCGCCGGATCAATCGTTCGTAACTCAATACGCTTACGATTCAATAGATCGAATGACGCGAACAACCGACAGTTCCAACAATTTAACAGATTTCCACTACGACTCACGCGACAACAACAGGCTTTTGATTGATCCTCTGCTTAACGAAACACGGTATGAATATGACAGCATCAATCGCCTTACGCAAACCATTCGCGACATGAACGGTAATGGTGCGGATCCTGTGGATGCGGCGGATATCCTGCTGGAACGAACGTTTGACGACACGTCGAGATTGACCTCTCGATCAGATGACAATGGCAACATAACCAACTATGTATACGATTCATTGAATCGCCTCACGCGAGAAGACTACGCCGACACCACTGCCACAACTTATGCCTATGATGTGTACCATCGATTGACGCTACGAACCGATCCCAATAGTAGTTCGATCACGTCAAATTACGATCTACTCAATCGGCTGACGAGCAACACAATCGTCCCCGGTTCTGGCGTTTCCAATGATACAACCTTCGAAGGTTTCTCTTATGACGGAGTAGGGTCATCCGTCCGCGCCGAAGACGATGATTCGCTCGTTACCTACGCCTATGACTCGCTGAATTATATGACGAGGGAAACACTAACCATCGGAGCATCCGGCGGGCCACAAGTTACGGGAACGACAAACTACCAGCATGACGCAGTCGGAAACGTCACGGTGTTGGGTTATCCCGGCGGGCGGCAGATCACGACTACATACGATACGCTTGATCGTCGGAAAACGGTGACCGACACCACCGGTGCGCCTTTCCAGATAGCCAGCTACGATTACATTGGCCCCTCTCGTGTGGAGCGACGCGACTATGGCAACAACACTCGATGCGAGTATGATTACGACGGCATTCAAGGTGTGGCAAATCTGGCTGGTGACTCTGGGGTAAGGCAGATCATTCAGAAAGCACACTCCAACACGGCGACCGGCTTTCCATTCGATGACCGCGAATTCATCTGGGATCCTCTGTACAACAAACGAAGCAGAATCAATATTACGCCAGCAACACCGCAGCCACTATTGCATGAATACGAATATGATTCCATCTATCGTCTCACCCGCACCATCGTCACAGATACACTCGTGCCGCCGCCAGCACCACCTATTCGCCAGACGGACTATATGCTCGATGGCGTAGGCAATCGACAGAGCGTCTTTAGCGATAATTGCTCCGGGGCGTACAGTATGAATGCTGGCGTGCCCCCGGCTGATTTTCAAATGAATCAGTATAGTGCGACTGGATGTGACGATCGAACCTACGACGAAAACGGCAATCTAAATGCGATCGTCAATCCGGCATTTGGTCCTGTCAATACTATGTCCTTCAATTACCGAAACGAACTCACTGAATTTCAAGATGTACCCACAGCTGCGACATCAACGTATTTGTACGATGCAACGGGTCGGAGAATCGCCAAGACGGTTGCTGGCCCTCTCTCGTCAGACACACGTTTCTTCTACGATGGTATCCATTGTATTGAAGAGCAGGACAACACCGGAGCCACTCAGGCGATGTATGTTTATGGTGGCCACATTGACGAGGTGTTGCAGATGCGTCGCGGGGCGGCGGATTCCTATTATCACGCCGACGACATGGGCAACGTGATGGCGGTTACCGATGCTGCTGGAAATGTGGTTGAGCAATACGAGTACCAGGATTACGGTCAGCCGGAATTCTTCAACATAACCGGCCCATTGTTTGAATCGCAAATCGGCAACCCCTATCTGTTTACAGGTAGGCGCTACGACAACGAGTCAGGCCTCTATTACTTCCGAGCCCGTTACCTCGATCCCATCTCTGGGCGGTTTATCCAACGAGATCCTATCGGCGACTGGGGCGATGCAACGAACATCGGAAACGCCAGCACTTACTGCGGCAACAATCCATGGACATTGACAGATCCAACAGGACAGGCAGAAGAAAGCCGCGCTCAGCTTAAGACCTATTTTGAAACTGGGGACGTACCCACGCAGGATCAGTTTAGCAACTTCATAGACTCTTATATTCACAAGTTGGATGATGGACTAACGGGGCTTGGCGACGGCGGTGATGACATCACAAAAGACGACTATATCACTTGTTGGTGCTATTTGGGTGATGGAAGCGGCGATTTGGTCGGGGTCGGATGCACCAGGAAGCTAGGCTGTGAATCGTGCTGCAAAAACCCGCCAACTGACCTTGCCAAGTTTGACGGAGGCGGCGGAGGTGGAGTTAGAAGTAAGAAACTCTTCGTCGGCGGACTTTCATGGAGCGGTGCTGGCGGTGGAGGTGGAGGCCTGGGATCATCGAACGGCCAGTTCGCATGCGTCTACCCGATTTGCGGAGGATGGAATCCGAGGATGAACAAATCGGATTTGGTTGAGGTGTTAGCGAGCAAGAAACTCTTCGTTGGTGGGTTGTCATGGAGCGGCACTGGCGCCTACGGTGGCGGTATGGCGACTGGCAAGCGCCAGCATAGACCACTGCCGCAAACGCGAGAGCACATTCTGCTTGGACGCCAGGTCGGAATTCCGAGTGCAGGTAGTTCGTCAAGCGACAAACGCAAGCAGTCTCTTTATTTTCCGGAAGCAATGTCCCGTAAACGCCCGCATAGGTTCAGTAAACCCAAAGAAATTGTAGTCGTCGGAAGCAAAGTCAAAGACGTTGTTCGTAGTGCCGGCTGGTCAATAGGACACGAACACAATTCCAGTCACGTCCCGCGCAAGAAACCGGGAAGAACTACATATCAACCATTAAGAATGAAGGTTCGACCATTGCACGACCGAGTCATTGTGAGAAGATGACGCGAAAGTGCCTGCTTGCGAAGTTGTAGGTAGCGGCAGACTATTTGATCGAATGATTGAGAACGGGTGTAAACGCAACGATCCAACGGACAAGCGGCATGCGTAGTCATTTGGTTCTCTCAGCTATGCTGGTCTTGATATGCGGCGCCACGTATGCCGCGACGCTCGCTCCCACTGTCACTGGTGAAGACAGCGGCGAACTCATCGCTGCGGCACATTTCTTTGGAATTCCGCATCCGCCTGGCTACCCCTTGTGGACGATTCTCTGCGGTTTGTTCATACGAGCGATGCCTCTGGGAGACGTAGCATGGCGAGCCAATTTGTTTTCAGCGATCTGTGCCTCGCTCTCCACAATACCTTTATTCTCAGGCCTGCGACTTCTCAAACTCTCTCGACCAGCGGCGATGGCGTCATCACTCGTATGGGCGCTCTCCGGCACGCTGTGGTCGCAAAGTGTGATTACTGAAGTGTATGGCTTGCACGCATTGCTCGCCACGCTGCTACTTTGGACGACAATCAAATGGTTTTGCAGCAAAGAACGACGATGGCTTGTCGCGTCTGCTTTTGTTTTCGGCCTTGGCATGTCCAACCATCACACCACTGCGTTCATCGCGCTACCATTGGTCTGCTGGATCATTGGGCGCTCACCCGCGCTAATCAGAGAATGGCGCCTGATTACGAAGTGCTTGGCAGTATTCGCGATAGCACTGCTGCCTTATGTTTATCTTCCCATTCGAGCCAGCGCAGAACCGCCGATGAATTGGGGCAATCCCGCGACAGCAGGGAGTCTTTGGGATCATGTTTCAAGATCGCAGTATGGTTCAATGGCGCCGTTAAAGGTTGATGAAGGTCGCAGCCTCGGCCGTTTCTTCAGTCAAGCAAAGTATGTTGTGGGCGTCGTTTGTCGAGATATGACCCTGCCGATTTTCATCCTCGCATTGCTTGGCTTAATCTGGCTGGTTTTCAAGAAACCAGATGTAGGCCTGCTGGTACTTTTTTGGCTCATTTCGTGTGGCCCGCTTTTTCTATTGATCGCGAATATCGATCTGGATCGAAAGTTTCGACATGCGATGCAGGTGTTTTTCATTCCGATTTCACTTGCACTGTCACTGCCATTGGCTTTTTCGCTGGATCGCCTCGGTCATTGGATTCGACGTCGGGCCATTCCATTTTCGCAACCAGCGGCGGCTGCTCTTGCGTTGGCCGTTCCGCTCATTCCATTGTACTCAAACTTCGACCGATGCGATTACTCAAATTACCGGTACGCTTTCGATCATGCAAAAGCGATCCTTGCAAGCACTCTGCCGAACGCATTGATATTTCCCGCAAGCGACCACAATACTTTCCCGCTTACATATCTCAATTTCGTGGAAGGCGTTCGGCCTGACGTAGACATCGCAGACAAATATGGATATGTCGATCGAGCTGTTGTGGAAGAGACCATGCAGGCTACTCAACGACAGGTTGACGTCGCAGGCATGGACGATAACAAACTCAAGTCCTGGCTCATTCTTAATGCGCGAAGACCTGTCTATTATACAACCAAATCAGCGTCGCCCGTTCAGAGTGCTTCATTTGTACCGGTCGGTGTGTTGTATCACCTGCTCCCAAAAGGGAAAGCAATTGACCAAGATGGACCCTGGCAGGACATAGCTTACAGGAATCTTGAAGACGACCGAGGAGTGACCGATATCGCCGCCGACCACATTCTCGGCGATTTCCATTTCTTCAGAGCGTTAGACCAACTTAGGCGCAATCGCCTCGAAGAGGCACTTAAGAATTTTGAGACTGCAGCACGGCATATTCACAGCATTAAGGAAGGATTTAATAATATTGGCAGCGCGTTGGCTGAGCATAACCGACCAGTCGAGGCAATACCGTATTTCCAACACGCAGCAGCGCTCGACGCGAAGTACTTGACGCCGCAATGGAATCTCGTTCGACTCTATGAGAATCTCGGCCGTCTAGCCCAAGCAGAGAGGGCACTGCAAGACATCGCGATCATTCTGCCTGATGACCATCGCGTATACCGGAGACTGGGGTTTATCGCACATGAGCTTCACGACAACGATGTCCAAGCACGCGAATACTGGAAGCGTTCCCTCAGTCTCTTTCCCGACCAAGCCGATTTGAAACAGCTAATCAACGCTGATCCCTGAAACGCCGCTTAGGAAGACTTGGTCCATTCTATCTATCACAACATTCTGCATTTTTGTGCGTGAGTTCTCGCCGCCTTCTCTATCGAAGCCCCAGTCTCAAGCTTGATCTCATTGGTTTTGCCACGCATCGAGTGTGTCCGAAGTTGTCGCGTGGGAAGGTTCTCGGTGGTATTCAATGACATCGCGGGCGTGCGCGCCCTTTGTAACCCTTGTTTGTATGCCAGCGAAGTCCTGGAGCTTGTCTACATCCACGTTTTGCCATTATCGGTCCCTTCAAATCGGGACAGGCAATGGTTCAGGGAATTCGATCAAATGTACAGGGGATTCAATTTTTGGCTGTATTGTGGGTTGGTTAGATTTGCTGTAACCCTTTATTTGAAGGGTTATATGAAATAGGCGGCGGTGGGATTCGAACCCACGGTAACGGATTTGCAATCCGATGGAATGCCTTGTTTTTGGCACATAAAGAGTGCCGACCTTTGTTCAGTGTGCGCCAGCACGCTTTTGAGTGTGTTGGCGTGCGCTGGATGGAGCTAGAAAGACTTGGGCTTTGCGACCATCTTGCGACCGAAACTCAAGATATCACAGACTCGAGTGAGTAGTGAGTGTGAATGGAGAGTTACGAATCTTGTCATATGGAATGGCAGACCGCACTTTGAGCAACTGTGGGCGCGGCACTTCGAGAATCCGTATCCCGTGGGATGTGGTGATGACTAAGGGGCGGTTATGGTTCTCGTCGGGGCAGCAGAGTAACTCCACCCTTGGGATAGCTCGTCAGGCACAAGAATATCTGCCGTCATTTGCTCATTGGCATACATTTTTTTGAAGTCATCGAAAAGCTCGGGGAGTAATCTGGAAAACTGATTCTCGTTGACAAGTTGAGCGAGTACTTTTCCGTTGGCGTCTTCGACGGTGAACTTACCTACATACATGTGGATCGTATGTTGGCGTGAGCGAAGAGAGCCAATCAACGGTGGTGTCTCCAACTCGGCGGCAGTGTTCTCCAGAGCCTTTGTGGCTCGCGACGCCAAAGACTCGTCGTTAGCTGACGACGTAGAGCGAAGGTAGAAGTAAAGCCCAGCGGCCAGAACAACGGCAATCGCTCCAAATGTTGAGTATTTCACGGCGGTCTCCAGCAAGTGAATTCTGATGTCTGATTCTATATCTAATCATACCACAAAATTCGAGACCGGCGGCATGTTCCGGCATCGCACGTTGCGTGAAATCACACAGTTGCGTCAGAATCGGGCGTGAGAACGTGGTCTGATTCGTCGAGGTCGGTGCATATGATGAGCGACTGGAGGAACGAACCGCGTAGAAACCGGCGTTATTGATTAGATTCGACTATGGCTATGACAGAAAGGCGCCAGAATCGACGATTAGAGGAAAACGATGAGGTGCCACGATGACAGAAGAACGGCACGATAGCCGATTGTAGGCTAAGAACGAAGGCTTTGAACGCCATTTGGCTAGAAAACATGCGATTCCAGCCTAATATAGCCATTTATTTTAAGGTACTTCTGGCAAAATAACGCTCTGCGGGTTGGGCATCGCGGGTATTAGACACTTTTTTGTTTTTTAATAACTCGGAACAGGCAACATGGTAGATTCCGAAATACCCAAGGCGAAGCTGGTTAATACGCAGATGGCACTTGCTGCGGCTCTACATATTTCTCGATCGAGGATCACCGCTTATCGCAAGCATCCAATGTGGAAATTCGATCCGCCCTTCGATGTCGAGACGGTTCGTCGATGGATTACCGCATACATTAAGATCGAACACTGCCCGGGTTTTGCGCGGTACGCTCGTGTCGAAGGACGCATACGGAATGACGCTGAGGATTCGCTCTATGCCCAAACAATGGAACTCAAAGAGGAACAGCTAAAGCTCCTTCGCGCACGTCGCATTGATCTTGAGAGCAAGACCGTCGACCGTGATTTTCACGAACGCACGTTCAGAGCGTACACCAAGTTTGTCGAGAGCAAGCTGTCCAAATGGGTACAGGGCTTACCTTCGGCACTATCCGGTTGCTCTGAGTCTGAAGCGCGCGACGTGCTGACGAACGAATACGATGCATTTTGCGATCAGATGCATGCGGTTACGCAGATCAACGTCGAAACGTGCGAAGAGGTTTGAACTCCGAACGATCGCCGATGTCGAAAACCAAACGTAGCACTTCTTGCTTGATTCGAGTAGATCGCATCGCTACGATTGGTAATTGGGGACTGTTTCCCATGAAGCGTCGATTAGGGGAAAAAGAGTGAACACAAAGCGCTGCCATCGGCGCATTTTGAAAGCGCGCCCCAATTCTGACCTGTTCTTGATGATCTTGACATTTACCTTTTTTTTGTATCCGCAGACAGTGTCTGCGGCCCCGGTACCTAGTTTTCGGGGGCTAGGGGACTTTCATGGTAGATTCACGCGAAACGGCGCTACAGGTGTTTCAGCCGACGGTTCGGTTGTTGTTGGGCTGGCGAATTCCACATTCGGAACGGAAGCTTTTCGATGGACGGCGAGTAACGGATTTGACGGTCTGGGCGACTTGAACGGGCGCTTCTATAGGAGTTGGGCAGCGGCTACTTCCGTGGACGGTTCAGTTATTGTGGGTACCAGCGACTCCGATGCGCCAGGGTCTCTCGGCCGCGAGGCTTTTCGTTGGACATCTGAGGGTGGAATGGTCGGCCTATGTGGCCTTACCGCTGGTGTCTTCTCTAGCGAAGCATCGGATACATCGGTTAATGGTTCGGTTGTCGTGGGTAGGGCCTTATCATCTGGATCTGGCCGTGAAGCATTTCGCTGGACTCCAAATGGCGGAATGGTCGGCTTGGGGGGCATTAATGGCAACAGCTTCTCTAGCGATGCGCGTGCAACATCGGCCGATGGTGCGATCGTAGTAGGGTGGGGATCTGGTACGTCGTTTACCCGCGAGGCTTTTCGTTGGACGTCGGGTGGCGGAATGGTCGGCTTAAGCGATCTGAACGGAGGTAATTTATTCAGCGATGCATACGCTGTATCTGCCGATGGCTCGGTCGTCGTGGGTTTGAGTAATTCCGAATTCGGTGAAGAGGCTTTCTTGTGGACTTCTGAAGGTGGAATGGTCGGCCTAGGCGACTTGCCTGGCGGTAGCTTCAACAGCGTGGCACTTGCCACATCGTCCTATGGCCCGGTGGTCGTTGGGCGTGGCACCACCAGTTCTCGACCGAGTGCGTTCTATTGGTCGGTTGATGGTGGTATGCGATCTTTGAAGGATCTATTGGTTTCCGATCTCGGCCTTGATCTGACTGGGTGGAGATTGACCGAAGCCACTGGCATATCCGACGACGGCAGGACGATCGTTGGTTCAGGGATTAACCCCGACGGTGTTGAGGAAGCCTGGATCGCCACTATTCCCGAGCCTGGCACGCTTACACTTCTGGCATTCGGCGGCTTGGCACTACTGCGACGTAAGCGATGACGGCTTGCCAAACAACCCTCAATGCTCACTATTCTTGGCGTGCAACATTGAAGGCCGTTGCGAATGCGGCCATAACCTCACCGGCAACGTCTCCGGCACATGCCCTGAATGTGGCACGAAGGTGAAAGAGTCAATCATGGATGATAAAAGGGGCAAGCGTTGAGCGAGCGGGACCTATCGGATATTCTATTATTTAATTGATCAGTTTCAATTCGACTACAATTGTGTACTTGGGTGCGGAAAAGTTTTCTGTTTGTTGGTTGGAACCAGAACGCGTTTGAGTTGGAGTAGGAGCAGTGGATCAACAGCAAATGTGGACGCTGATAATAGCAGTTGCCGGACTGATCATTGGGTTATTTTCACTTGGATGGAACATTGGCTTACATTTCTTATCGCGGCCAAAGATCAAGGTTACAGCTTCCGTAATGCGAATGGTCCCCGCACCTGCTGGTCTATCAGATGACTCAAAGGTGTTGGTATTGGAGGCGGTGAATCTGAGGCCCCGATCCGTTACTATCGTCGGCTTTTATGGTGATTTCATGGAGAAAGAAGACGGCAATGACAAATTTTTCGTGAAAGGATCGTGCTGCGAATTGGCGTCTCTTGCGTCAACTCTTCCGTGCAAAATAAACGAGGGCGAAGTAGCAAGACTGATGACACTCACGGATTCGATCAGCATACGCAATATCAAGTATTTTTTTGCCAGTGATACGACGGGAAAGGCCTGGTATTCAAGAGAACGACCTCTCGATAATTGGCTCAAGAGATTGCAAGACACGAGCTGACTTTATTTCGCACGCCAGACTCTTCCGATTTATTCGCAACTAATTGCAGTGTCACGACTGAGGGGTCTCAGTATTCTAACTTGAGAAATCGGGGCAATGCACCTCGGCCAAAGAAACAGGCGTCCAGATTATTCCTGCCACGCATTGATACATTTTCAAACAGATTGACAATCTATGACACTCTGTGGCACTCTAGGTCGTTCACTGTCTAAAGTTTTTCCTTGACAACCGCGAATCATCCTGCATAAACGTAATAGAACGTGTCGACTTTGTGGCATGGAGGATTACCAATGGGATTTCAGCAAGGCAATCAAGCGGCGAGTGGAAGACTGCCGACCGGACGTCGGGCCGTTGACCGGGCTATTGTCGAGAGTTTCCTCGAATTGGATGACGACGGCGAGGCTGCGGGCATCGCCGCGCTTCGCAAGCTGCGGGATGAAGACCCCGAAGCTTACTTGGCACTATGCGCTAAGTACGCGGCACAGCAAAACGTGCCAATCCCGAGAGGCCCGGCGATGCCAGAATTGTTCGCCTAGCAGTCAGACGAAAAGACAGGAGTACCAGATATGGCTATTGCAGTAGGAACTGACCTTAATCTGAGTTCGCTCGGGCCAGCGATAAGCGACGCGCTCGCGATTTCAGCGGGGACGCGTATCGATCAACCACACAAACGGGCGAAAGAGTTCATGCACTTATCGCAAGTCGAGTGCGCCGAGCACTGTTTGCAGGCGTCGGGTGTGGACACTCGCGGCATGAGTCGAGCGAACATTGCACAAAGGGCTATGCAAGGCGGCGGGATGCGCGCCGGAGGAAGCTTTGCCCATACCACGAGCGATTTCCCTTCGATTCTTGGAGATTCGCTCGGCAAAGTGCTCGGTCGGTCGTATCTGGAAGCGCCGTCAACTTGGCAGGAATGGGCACGCCGACACGTCGCTAAAGACTTGAAACCAATCTCGACTGTCCGAATAGGCGAGGCACCGAATCTGCTGGAAACCCAAGAAGGCGTCGAATATCAGGAATGCACAATCGGTGAAGCGAAGGAAGTCTACAGCCTCGTCAAGTACGGAAGGCTTTTCTCAATCACTTGGGAATCGCTAATCAATGATGATTTGTTGGCGTTCTTCCGAATCGTTGAGCGGTTCGGTGATGCAGCACGACGGCTTGAGAATAACGTCGCCTACGCACCACTGATCGGATTCGCGAACGGCCAAGTAATGAGCGACACCAACGACCTATTTGACGCCACGAATCACAGCAACCAAGCAGCCAGCGGAGCGGCACTATCCGTCGCGAGTTTGGGCGAGGCACGCTCTGCTATGCGACTGCAAACTGGCATTGACCCCGCCACGCAAATCAACGTCGAGGCCAAGTACCTGATCGTTCCGACGGCGATTGAAACGGTAGCCGAGCAGCTAATCGCAAGCGTTGTTGATCCTGCTGCGGCGGTTACGAACGTAATGAATCCGTTCGCGAACAAGTTGAAAGTGATCCCCGAACCGTTGCTAGATACTGGCTCGCCCGGAAGCTCCACGACGGCTTGGTATCTCGTAGCAAGCCCTTCGCAAATCGATACGGTCGAGGTCGCTTTCCTGCAGGGCGAAGAGGAACCATCCATCGAAACCATTGACGGTTTCAATACCGACGGTAAGCGATATCGAATTCGACACTTAGTCGCTGCTGCGGCGATTGATTGGCGTGGATTCTACAAAAACCCAGGAGCGTAACCAAAATGTTTGACAGGATTTTTGCATGTTTGACAAGGCGTCGGCAGTCTGCCGATATGAAAAGTGGGCAGGATTACAGCTCTCTCGTTGAGGATGCGGCACACAATCGAGTCGATGACAAGCGAAAAACGGTTGACCAAATTGAAGCCATCTTGAAAGAGTCGGGCATTTCACTGGTCCAGTTTCGCAAAGACGTCGAGGACCGTAAAGAACTGATTCGCCTCAATGCGATCGTCGCGAAGACTGAGGAAACGCGCGATGGTTTGAAGAGGGCTGAACAAGCGATTAAAACTCTAAACGAACAGTTCCAGCGAGCGCGTGACGATCGAGATAGGCGTATGCTGAGTCTGCATACTGAGCAAAAAGAGGCTATCAAGAGATCCCACGCTTGCGAAACAGCCAAGCGTGAAGTCTGCCGGAAGTTCCCGGATAGCACGCTTGCAAAGCAGATACGCCTAATCGATGAGAAAGCAGGCCTCGCCAATAGCGTCAATCATTTGACGCGCAATCTCAAGAATCAAGATGAGAACATCGAACAATTGCAGGCCAAGCAAAAACGGGACATTGAGATACGGAAGAACAAGCCAGCCCGTCGCCGACGTCCGCAAGGCCCGTTCCTGCCGAAAGTGGAAGAGCCTTCCAAAGAGATTATCCCACTGCAAGCGGAAATCTTGAATGCGCGAGCCAAACGCAAGCGGATAGTCGAACAATTACACGAGGCGCAAGGGAAACGCAAAGTCGTTGCCCGACAACTGGTAGAAGTGACGTAGCAGTCCACACGCGCCCGGCGGTTCACTCCTAGCCGTCGGGTGCTGCCGATTTTTTTTGTTGATTCTACTTTGACAGAGTTTAACCACATTCCAAACGAATGGTGGCACTTAAACGGATAAATTAAGTCGCCAAAACAATTTAAATTACGGGGACGTGTGGCACACTGGCAGATGAAAAGAGACTGAGGGCAAGAGAATGAGTCACTAAGGATTTCACATTGGGCTTTCTCAACAGCGATCCTTACACTTCAAGGCAAACGTCTTTTCCACATGGTGGCGGACCAACGCAATCGAGCATCGCTTCCTCTAGAGCAAGGCCCCTGACCTTATTGCATGAATCTCTTCTTCTTATCAGCGAGCTTCCTTGATTCGTCCGTGCGAAGCTTCTTTTTGACAGATGGCCTTCGAATTGCATCGTTTGCTTTTTTGGAAACGCAACGCAAGAGAACATAAGTTTTGTCTGCCATCAAATCCAGATTAACCTCGTAATATATTGGGATGGCCTGAGAAATAGTGAACTGATATCGGTCTGCTTGAGGCTGGCTACGCACTGTTAGGAACACCGCTAATACCACAACGAGAGAAGCACCACTTAAGAAGCTCGCTACGAACTTTATCGCATAGTAATTCTTCATCAATCCGATCCCTCGCATTTCGCTAGCTTCATCACACCGTTAAGCCTGATGCGATATTCGGCCCAGCAAAACAAACCGATAATCTCCTGTTCGTTAAATCAGCGGTCATTGCCTCGCTACCCCCCATCCGAATCAGTATCGATCCGAAAGCTCTGTATGTCCTTCTTGGATGAGAGTTTGAATTCCTTTTCCTTAACCCACGAATCTAACTTGAAACTGATTACACTCCAATCAGATGGAACGTCTATCCAATGTCTCTGGGAAACGTCGCCAGTTTTGTTTACGCTGCCTCCGTTTTCGTCAAGAGCATCGAAGTTGGTCAATGGCAAACCAGCTCGATTCAACAAAACCAAACGAATTTTCCCCGGTGGTGGTGAGCCGATCGTATTAGCCAACTCTGGTGGTAGCCCTGCCTCGATGCCTCGACGAAAATCGTGCAGACCGCTTGCAGTCTTGATCATAACAGGTGCGGCGCACCCGACACACATGATGATTAACCACCTCATAATTGCCGAGAGGAGCATATGGTTCCCTTTCGGAATTCAAACTGTTAGAAATAGCATAGCCAATGCCACAACGCTTATCGTACCTGACGCCACGAATATATAATTATTGAACGTCGTTTCGAGTGATCCGTCCTCTAGTCTACCCGAAAGCTTTAGTCCAAGGGCAACAAGGCATAGAGCATATGCGAGAACCGCAACTACAACAGATAGTGCCGCCAACGTTGCATAAACCGGATTCACTTGCAAAAAGGTGAAAACGCGGAGGTAGCATGCAACCAACACATTTATGGAGTATATCAAAACTGCACCACTTCTACAAATGTACGCAAGGCGATTTGGAACCTTAGCTACGCGCAACGCAACCCATGATGCAAGGAGGAAGAAAGCGGGCAACATAACCGTTCGTGCAATAAACGCTTGTACGCTCATTCGTTGCAACTCCATAATTCCAGCACTTTCGGGTTGATATTGTCGCACGTCCACGAATGGGAATCAACAATAGCAAATCCTAGAGGCCATTCTTGGACAGAATTCCGCCCAAAGTGCCAAAGCGATCATGGATTTTGGAAGTGTACGCGGCCGCCGTTTCAATGCTGATCGTCCGAACCCAAACCAAGTGCCAACCCGACATCAACAACCCGCACAGGCACGCCACAATCGACGATCTCGGCTTGGATGGCGCCTATTAGGCCCGATGGGGCTAGCGTGTCGTGAAGGGGCTTAGGATGGATTTGAGGGTGGTTTGACTCACGTCTTTAGGGCATTTACCCCATAGAATTTCCCGCCTCAACTCTGTAGGGTGGTGGGGCGATTAGCGATTGAAGACCGACTAGCTGGTTCAACTTGGGGAGATGGAGAAATGCGTACAATTACAAAACTGTTTTCGGCCACGATGCTCTTTGCTGCAATCCTCTCGTTATTTACCCTGTTTCCAGGAAGTCTTGCACAGGCGAAAGGACGTCCCACCCCGTGCCCGAAGATTTACGCGCCTGTAATCTGTGATGGAGACAGGATTTTTCCGAATCAGTGCGAGGCCGACAGAAAAAACGCTAAGAATTGCGTTCCTCTCGGTTTGTAACTGCCACGGTGAAGACGCCCTGGGTGATTGGCCTTGGGGCATCTTTTGCTCAAGGTTGTCTGATTGATAGGGTGTTCACCCCATAGAAATACCTAGGTCAACCTTGTAGCATGGTGGAGTCGGGACGGTCACGTCATCTGGACTTTTGTCCGATACCCCGCTGAAGTCCGAGACCGTCTCGGCGGTTTTGTTTATTGACTCTTTCAAACGGGCACACAAATGGCAAGGCCGAAGTTCCGTGGCGAAAAACCTCTTGAAACGCTCATTCACCTTGCCGACCAAAAACATGTAGCGGCAATCAAATATAGAAAAGGCGTTACGGCATCGGAATTACCGATCCGGCATATTGAACCGTACGGTCTGACGCAAGGCAAAGAGGACGCTATGGTTCGTGCCTTTCAATTGAAGCCGCAATCCGGTTGGCGTTTCTTTATGATTCACAAGCTTGAAGATGTTGTTGATACTGGCAAACCGTTCAAGCCGCGTAGAAAGATCACATTGCCACAACTCAAGATTGCCCAGAGGTATGAGAAAAACGAAACGTGGACTTCAGCACTCAAGCAATATCGAAACCTAGTTGGAGATGCGATGGCCGACGGAACAGTTACGACAGATGAGTTGCAGGAGATCGAGGCCCTCAAACGAGAAAAGGGCCTTACGATTGAAAACATACGATTTGTACATGCCAGCATGTTTCATAGATGTTTGGGGGCGATCATCGAAGACAATATCGTCGATGAAGACGAGAGGATGCAAATCCGATTCCTTCATAGAGTCCTGTCGAAGTTGGGATGGAGCGTCGCTGATTGATCGTTAAGATCGCTTTGTTGGCATGGCAATTCGTTTCCCCGCTCTCATGTGATTCGTGTTTCGGTGATGCACTTGGTTGATGCCAAGAATGAGACAGTTTTCGCTTTTTCTAACAAGGAGGATAGACCCATGCGTACAAGAATTCTTGCCTCGGCCATGTCATTGTTATTTGCTAGTCAAGTGTATGGGCAACAGGTGGTGAGTTACAGTGCTACCGTTACTAGCGGGCAACTTATAGCGTCTAACCTTCCTAGCAGTGGATTTGTATTGACCGACATCTTGATAGGTGATGATTCGAGTGAGAGGATTACCTTATCCGAAGTCGTTGGGGCTACAGCGACGACGAAATTTGCCGGAATGTTCTCTTCGGCAAACATCTCTATTCCTGACAGTAGCCATTCATATCATTTTCGATCTGGTATTCCATTCGTAGGCGGATCGGACATTCGACTTGATATTGTCAGCGGCGCGAACCCTGCGATATTTACTATCTCTGGTTTCATCCCCGGCACTGCCTCTGCTGCGGCTCCTGCCATGAGCGACTGGGGCACGGGCATCATGCTACTACTCGTGCTCGCTGTCGGCGGGGTTGTATTCAGTAAGACGCGGTTGAAGGTGGCGCAATGAAGGAATGCAATTGTTGCGGCAAAAGGAATCCGAAGAAGGCTAAGTTTTGCTCGGTTTGTGGGAATGCAATCAGCAAGAAAAAACCAATTGGACCCATTAGTGGTGTCACTCTGATTTTGCTCTCGTGCTGTGCGTGGGTGTTTTTTATTAGGTGGGTCGCAGTATTGCTGACTTAGGCGAGGCCGTTGGTCAAAATCGACCGGAAACAGCGGGTCCAATAAAGGCAAATCAGCAGTCGCTTACTGTAGAATCTAGAGAATTCCATTGATGGAAAATAGGATTTGGCCTCAAGAATGCTTGTTTTCTAGCACAACAATGCGTATTCAATCGGACACCTGAACGAATCCGATATTGACCTATAAGCTCTGGATTTGTACAATTTTTGTACACAGATGGTATGTGGCTAACGGTAGCGAGCGAGTGAAAGGGGAATTGAAAATGTTGGCTGCGCAAACTGCCTCGGCAGGACAGCTCGAAGCAAAATATGCAAAGTGGTTCCATTTCGAACCGCAAGAAGTGGAGCCTGATTCGTTAGAACAACCGTCTCCCCTGGAATTTGTTCCTAGTTCCGCCAGCGATAAACTTGTATGGACCCAAGAAGATGTGATACAATCCGGCAATGCCGACATGGGACCAAGTACTAAATGAAATCCAGAAGTCCGCTTCTCAAGCAGCAAATTCGCTGAATCGAATTCGACACAGGTACCTCAAAGCGCTCTTCAAGCATACCAAACGCAACGTCATTGCCTATTATTCAGGTTTTTTGTCAAAACCACACACGCTGCAAAATGAACTGACTCATGAAGACCTGAACGGCTTCATGCAGGCAGTCCATAAACTCGACCGGGAACTAGGTCTTGATATCATACTGCACACTCCAGGTGGGCAGGTGTCAGCTGCGCTTTCCGTGGTGAATTACATCCAAGAAATGTTCGACTCAAATATCCGCGCTATAGTCCCCCAGATAGCAATGTCAGCAGGAACAATGATTGCTTGCTCATGCAATAGTATTGTGATGTCGAAACACTCGCAACTTGGCCCAACTGATCCCCACTTAAAAGGCATACCAGCAGCTGGCGTCAAGAGTGAGTTCCTTCGCGCTTGCGATGAAGTCAAAGAGTTCCCTGAACGAATCCCAATGTGGCAGCAGATCATTGGGCAATATAGACCCACATTTCTTAGTCAATGCGAAAATGCGATGGCACTGTCACAGAGTTTTGTCGCTGAGCAGCTTCAGAATGTGATGTTTGAAGGGGAGGATAATGCGAAAAGTCGCGCACAAAGCATTGTTGACGCCCTAACCGATTACACCGAAAACAAAGGGCACGACAGACCAATTCATATCAAGGAATGCCAGGACATGGGGTTGAAGGTGGTCGCCCTGGAAGATGACGACAAATTGCAGGACCTAGTGCTTACAGTGCATCATTGCTACATGCACTCATTTATGAACACACAGTCGTACAAGATTATTGAAAACCACTTAGGGCACGCCATAATTAAGAACGACGTCAAGCAAAACTAACGATCTCTTGTGCCCACTGAGAAAAGAACGCAAACGAATAGATGCGACCGAGTCCGCTTCGTGCCCGCCTCAAAACCGCCTCACCTCCGCCGCACACGCATGTCGTTCGTGGCGGTTCTAAATATTTGCGGGCTGACCTGCGAATACAATCCTAGGTGACGAAAGCCAACCCTTAGTGGCAAGCGAATTCGTCCGCTAGCGAGAGGCGAATGGCTACAAATGGACGTCAATGAAGGCAGTCTGCGAACCAAAGATGACCGTGGCCGAACCGTGTCCATGCTCGATCCGTACACCCTCCATCTACTGCGACGGCACGATGCAATACCAACAGACGCGCTCGCAGTTCTAGCCGCCGACCTTGGCAGTGGGCTGACACGAATCACACGTTTTCTCTTTGTCCTGGGTATCGTGTGTGTCGTTCCCGGCGTGATCGCCTTTGTAGTTCACCTAATAGCGATTATCAAAGCCGGCGGAATGGTCTGGCCTCTCCCTTGGTGGTTGCTCGTTGCCAATGTGTGGATTGTTCCGTTTGTGCTATGGGTGGCTGCGGGGCAAGCGCGTGCCCGAAGTGTCCGATCTGTGATGATCAAACATCTCAGGTGTCCGCACTGCGGTTACGACCTGCGGATGTTGCAGGCTGACCCGACGGACGGTGCGACAACCTGTCCTGAATGCGGTTGCGCCTGGCGATTGAGTGAGTACGCAAATGCGGACTCTGCTTGAACAACACCTGTCTTCCTGCCGGTCATTTCATTCATTTTCCCCTTGACACAATCCGCCCCAATCGAAGGGCGAAAGCCCTACTGGATGTCCCGGTCACAACCCGTCGGTAGCCGTGAGGCCCGAGCCGTTACCATGTAACGGTTAGCCGGATTATGGTCGGGCTGTCCGCATTTACCGGAGGTGTCGCCATGATTATGAGTGAAAACGGACAAACGATTCGGAATCTAGACGAACCAGAGATTCCGCTAAGAACATCCAGCGACACATTTCTAGTGCTTGACCGATCCATTTAGCGGCAACGACACATGAAAACACCACGCTCGAAACTTCACAGGTACGCATTTCGCTTTGCATTGGTCGTGCTCGCGATCATGCTTGGCGTGTTGGCTCTGCGGATCGATGAGTATTTCAACCTGCAAGCTAGCATCGCAGAGCTTGAGCAAGTGGAAAAACTCTTGGCGCGGGGTTGACACTTGCAAGGTGTCGAGCGCTGGCGGATAATGTGAGAGTGATGCCTTAGACAGTCCGCAAGAAAAACGAGAACCGCCCCGTACGGACCACGCCACTAGGCTGAGGTATCACAACCGTGCGGGGCTTTTGTTTGGAATCGAAATGGTTAGCGACCAAAAATCAAAACCCAGTGCCAGTGGCGTTCATGCGACTGGCGATGACGTTCCAAGAGAAAAGACTTTCGAGATACTCGCGCAGGAAGCTGGTGCGTTCTATCGATCGATTCTCACCGTTGCTACGGCGTTTCTTGGTGGAAGCCTTGTTTTCCTAGACAAGACTGCCGCGACGTTCAGCACATTGAGCCTCTGCGTCTTAGCTATGGCGTGGGGCGCGCTTGTCTGGACGATCGCTTTGATTGTGCGTGTGAGGCGTGACAATTTGGTGTCTGGACGACTTGCCTTACAGGATATGCTAGACGAAGCGAAAAGACTGGATGAACAGAACGAAGACCGTACAAACTTAGCTGTTACAGCATTGATCGTCGGTATATCATTGATGATGTTTTTCGGCATGTTGAGTCTGAAACTATAAAATCTGGAGGCTGGCAGAATGACAGAAAACGGCAAAAACTCACCTGAGCGAAAGAGTATTCCCTTTGGTTTGACCAAGGCGAAACCTGTTGAATCTGATGCCAAAGAAGATGAACAAAACAAAGACGAATCGGACCAAGACGAAAGCGAAAACGCTGACGGTTAGATAAGTAGTACCGCAATTGAGGCATAGGTGAAGAATGCAAATCAAGAAATATCAACGCGCAATCGTGGCAGCCGTCCAGCGATGGCAGACTGGTAATGTCAGGGTGGTCGAAAATGACACAGCCTTTAATGAACTAGGCTGGAAAACTGGAATTATTCGCGGGGACAAGGAAGACGGCACAGAATTCTCATTTGAAACTCTTCACTATAAAGACCTTAGTTTTGCGAATGAAGCAATTGAAGAATTGGGAATGAACATAAACCCCATCAGCCCGGTTCCTGAGTTTTTCTTGGAAATAGAACTTTACCCCGAAGGTCTGCAATTGTGGCAATACGAATTGGAAGAGCTAATTGGGCATAAAGTCTTGTCGAGGGAAATGATGATGCGATTTGGTCGACCTCTAAGAATCTTCTGGTCGCCATTTTATCGTATGGATGGCAAGCTGGTCGTAATAAAACGCGTAGGAAAAACTCCAGAAGAGCCGCCAGATTGGGAATGGCGGGGAAACCTAAGAACATTTGAGTCCGAATTTTTTGATGAAAATGGCGACCCGTTGACACCTGAACAGGTTTACAACCGTGATGATAACAGAGAGTGGGATTATTACGATGTGGATATAGAAATCGGCGACCCTAAGAAACCCGATGTTTTTCATTGCCTTTACCTATCATTGACGGGTTCCCACAATCACTACACGATCGACCTTGCCCGCGCCGATAAGCTTGGATTGCTCGATCCGGTGGATGGCAATAGTAAGGCACACAATGCAAGATCGCCAGGCAATAGCAAGATTTCTCGTTGGGAGCCAACTCCCGGCTACATTGGCGTAATAGAAATCATGTCTCACGAACGCTTCAGGAAGAAAGGCAAGAACCCGCCGCGAACGACAATCGATGCGTGGATCAACCAAAGCAGAAATGGAGATGACCCAGTTAGTATAGAAAAGGCCCCTGACACCCAAGAGGTGCATCTCCCGGAATCCTGGGTCTTCAAACGAATACAAATCTGGTCTCCACGAACGTAACAACCAACCGTAAACGTAACAGCTAAAACGGTTTGAAACGTTTCAAATCATGTGGAACACTTCAATCGGATACTAATTCCTTTGGAGTGTTTTCAATGTTATCTGAAAAACCAGTAACCGCCCAAGAAATCGCCGATCACTTCGATGTCACCGTCCAGACTGTCAATCGCTGGGTACGAGAGCGACGAATCCCCTTCATTAGACCATCGCAACGGATCGTCAGATTCAGACTTTCGGAAGTGGAGCAAGCTTTAAGCAGCCCGGCGAAGCCGTGCGTGAAGTGTTGAAATGAAAAAACCCCGCGAGGTGAATCGCGGGGCTGAATACTGTTTGGCCCTTGGCAAGGCCGACCAGAAAAGGATACGAATATGGTAGCAATCAATCCTCTGGCTTTCAAGCCGGAAACCCAAATTTATCAAACGAATCCCGTCCTGATTGGTCGGCTCTTTTTCGAGCTTTGGCAGGACGTCGCTCACAAATGTCGTCACAGAGACGATCGCGCGTTCGGGATGGATTTCACACCGAACGATTTCGCAAGCGCGGAATGTTCCAAGCCGTACCGTTGGTCGGAATCTCGCGGGCACGGTTGCTTCCGATGCTGCGATGAGTTCTTACGACAAGGCGGTGTCCTATGACGTCGTCCATTTTAGAGATTATGGACATGTGGGAATCGATTTCTCAAAAGCCACGAGCGCGGTCGTTGTTCCGCGCCCGAAACCAAGGCCTTGCGACGGCTGCGACCGAGATTCTTACGGCAGAGCATCCGATGACGCTGCGGCAATTGTTCTACCGATGCGTTTCAAGCGGGAAACTGGCGAATATGCAATCCGAATACAAGCGGCTTGGTCGAGTGATGACAACTCTTCGGGAATACGGAAATGTGCCACGAACGTGGCTTGTCGATCATCTTCGACAGACAATCAAGCCGTCAAGCTGGTCCGGGCTTGCAGATTTCGGTAGCGCAGTTCGTGACTCATATCGAAAGAACTTCTGGGCGGCTCAGGCGGTTCACCTTGCGATATTCGTTGAAAAGGATGCAGTCGCCGGAACCTTGCAGCCGGTGACGGAAGAGTATGACGTTGCGCTTCACGTCTGTCGTGGCTATGCCTCGATCTCGTTTGCTGGTTCGATTGCGGATGAATGGGCAATGATCGAGAAGCCGATTCACGCTTACTATCTCGGCGATTTTGATCCTAGTGGATTCGATATCGAACGCGACTTGCGTGAGAAATTGTCCCGCTATTCAGGTGTCGATTTCGAGTGGCGTCGGCTAGCAATCACAATAGAAGATTTCGACGATTACGACCTTATCCGGTTACCGGTGAAACAAACCGACCGTCGAACACAAAAATTTATCGAAGCGCATGGCGAGGCATGCGCAGAGCTGGACGCGCTACCACCTGTCGAGCTGCGGCGTCGCGTAGAGGATGCGATTCTGAGCCACTTGGACGCCGACGAATGGTCGCGATTGAAGCAAATCGAGGCCGTGGAACGTAATTCTATCAACAGCTTTTGCGACAAGTGGGAGAAACCGAACCTAGATTCGGTTGGGGAATCAGAGAGTGACGGATAAAGAGAATTCATGGCTCACCGGTGGGAAGAGCCTACGGTTTGCGGACCTACCCACCTCGCTTTGGCGGCAGCGACTGAGAGTCCGTCGGGGATAAGGAAGGCAGAATGCTTTCCGAGCAACCGCGCAACCCACGGGACCATTTGCAGGACCGGTGTGAAAGCGCATCAAGCCGCGAGGAGTTGACCCTACCTCGCGCCGTGTATCGTTGACACGGCATTAGTTCTGTCAACCCCTGCACGGACTACCGCTGGTCTGTGAGTCGCTGGATTCCCCCCGGCAAATGGTGCAAAGGCCAGCCGGTCAAGAGCGATGGGCTCAGTCGTAGGGCAGAGTCGATTGTGCGGACCGATTCCATGAAGCGGGGTCGGTCTGCGCTCAGGGTCTAGTCGATGGCAGGAACGCGGGTAGGAAACGCTGATAAGTGTTCTGGCAGCGATTGATTTTTGTAGATTCTTCAGTGAACGGAATGAGTTTCAGGAACAGCAGGCATGATCCAGCACGCTGAACAGTCAACTCAGAATAACGCAATTGGTCGAGTATTCCAACTATTTGACCGAGTTGACCCCAACATGGCGCCATCGCGAGAATCAACTGAAAACGTGGATAACGATGCAAGAAAAGACAGTGGCTTGTTCGGTGTTGGCGCAGTTGAAGCGTTGGCGCAAGGTAATCGCGAAAACGACGAAGTGAGTGAAGAATGAACACACCAAGCAACACGACAACACCACAACATCGTATTCTTACAGCCGAAGGCGTCGGTGAAATGCTTCAGGT
>JAJDEA010000059.1 GCA_029260035.1 Phycisphaerae bacterium | reverse complement strand
TTGCGACGAGAATGGTCTAACGCTATACCTGTCGCTTCTGACAAATAAAGGAGGAAAGCTGTTGAGCGTAGAAGTCAATCAACTTCGTAACCCCGATTTTTCAAGGGGAAAAGCCGCGCCAGCCAATTGGCGCTTTGAATCGAGTACCTCCGAGATTAGCTGGCATCGACCGACAGGCGAAGATCAGAAAGCGACATCAGGCGTCACGTTGACGAGTCTTACTGAGTCCGGGTCTGCCAACTTTTCACAGGTTGCCAGGTGTAAGCCGAAAGAGTTCTACCGAATCGAAGCCCTACTATCCTGCTCCATAGCGGATGGAACTAGCGGCGCGACACTGGTTGTCGAACCCATGAAGGACGATCAGCCGATGGGGCTTCGGCGTGAAACGCCTTCGCTTCGAACGACATCGCCCCCAACAGTTGTAAAAGCAATTTACCAAGCCCCAGAGGGCGTGCGAAAATTGAGGTTGTCGGTTCAGATTCTGGACGCACGAGGAACCGTTTCGATTCATACCGTCCGATTGATCCGCATCCTTGACCCGGACGAAGACTGCCACATCCTTGCCACTCCTGCTCCTTCAAACGCTCTGCGCCCACCTTGCCAAGTCAAAAAGGTATGCGTCTGCTCGGAAGCAGCACCAGAGCGACCGGTCAGGGCACTTCTGGAAAAATCGTTTGGAGTTCCAAACGTAGATACACTTGCTCCCAAAGACCTAGCCCCTGCGCAGCTCAATGCAGACGCGGTGCTCCTTCCCGACGACGCACCTCCGTCGAAGATTCGAACTCTAGCCGCCCTGATGAAGCTTTCGGAGAAGCGAATCGTCATTGTTTCGTTGACGGCGTTTGAAAAGCTAGCCGCTGCGCATGTCCGAGTTCGCCGTATTATGCAGGTGGATGACCCCATCCATGCGAAAATAATGCTTGCCAATTACGCAACACAAGGTTTCGCGTTACAGGATGTTTTTGCCTACGCCTGGCCCGGGAAGAAACCGGGAAGTTTCGTTCAGCGACAGTTCTATAAGACAAAGTCATTCACTGATTTCTGCAAAAAGAAATGCTTTGACGTTCTACTGGAAGCGGTTTGCGATAAAGACGCCACCTCAGACAAACCCTGCGCGCTATATAAAGAGACTTCAGCTGGCGCCCTCGTTGTCCTGGACATCGACCCGGTCGAAACGGCGGACTCCACATCGACGGACCAGACGCTGGCCGCCCATCTTCTCCTTTCGATTCTGGGCAAGACGCAGGCCCACTTCGGCCAATTTACGTCTCACTTGCGCAAGGAAGAGGAATTCCGAGAGGCTATCCGGGAGTTGCCATTGCGGTTTGAGCATGTGGCCGTGCATGATGACAACGTGCCGACCAAAGAAGTCACCCAACAATTGGTAACCATCGGCGGAGATGATATGACCTTCGGCCTGCCTCTTCAGCCGAAGCCGGTCGTATTGGTGCGCGCAGGACTTACTGGCGGAGACGTAGAAAGCGTTTACGGCACGCTTTATTGGTTCAAACACCTGATCAGACCACTACCGTACCCGTGTACCTACGCAGAACAGCTTGCTTCCAAGTTCCGACTTTCATGGATTCCGTGCGAAGCTCCATGGGAAGTTCGTGACGGCTGGCAGCGAACGAAGCGCCCGCCAGCACTCCCATCCAGCTTGGACATCGAAGATGATGCTTTTGCCGCACTTATTGACGTAGTGTCTATTCCGGAAAACCGAATTCGCATCGTTTGGTCGAATGAATCGGATGCGTCAAGGAGGTGTCAGGCCTGGCTTCCTGTGCTTGCGAAGAATTTTCTGCCCAGACATGCAACGAGCTATGATGTGCCGCAAGGGGCACATTTCACGGATCGAACGTTGTACTATTGGCGGGTAACAGCTTTCGAGCCGGAGGTCGTCGTTGACCGAGATTCTTTTGAAGAAGAGATTCATCAGGACGTACTGAACGCCGACGGACAAGTCATAAGAATTGAAATCCCCGGCTGTGATCACAATTTCACGTCTCAATCCATTATCCGCACCGACCTAGCTGCCAGCATGTTGGAATTGGTCACTGGGACGCTTTACGGTTTGGTTGCCGTGAATCGAACGCATTCTCCGATCCAGTTGGATGCTTTCCCTCCCCTGGCGCCCGGCGAAGCACTCATCGTGGAAGAAAACGACCCGGCCCTGAAGAGAAATAAAAGCCAGGTGGGGTAGACCTACTCGATGCTATGCTCGATGCCATTATCGCTAAGTGACATGATTGCTTTCATTTCGCGATAGTTCCGTGGCACAATTCACTCTCGGTGGGACAGGTAGCACCACGCTCGCACAGTCCAGTGGAATGGCCGCTTGCGCAAGCGGGTGGCATGGTCCACGCTTGCGTGGCCATGTTTGCCGGCGGTGTAAACCCCGTTGGATTTGAAAGATGTCCGGCGAAAAATGGGTTGGGCCTTGCTCCCTCCCAGCCTGCCCCAAAAGGATGCAATTTGACACAATACAACGAAAGCCGGAACATATACGACATCGGCGAGTCATATGACGTTCATGGCCACGCAAGGGTGAATCACCCAAGCGTGGACCATGCCACCCACGTCGATAGAGGATTCGTCTTGTGCTGACAAAACCAAACAAGTGAGACCACTATGAATTCAATTCTCAAGAGAGTTAATGTTGTATTTTTTCTCTTTCTTATGCTCGCCCAGTTTGGCTGCATTCCGGCTAAAGGAACGAGTGATGTACCCTGCCTTGAACCAACGGCGTGGACGAATGAATTCGACTTCCTCATTCGAAAGGACGGAGACAACTTTTTGATCACGGCGCAGACATTTGAACAAGGCTCTGACGACTTTGATGATGACGGAGTCATTGGCAACGGCGAGCACGAATCCGTTTATAGTTTCGACGACTCGTCGGGTACATTCACCTTAGTCGAGAAAAGTCGCTGGGAAGAAACTGATGGAGAGGTTGCAAGCTGTCGTGGAGGTGGCGGTGGCATATTATTTGGCAGTTATGTCGTTGATGGGCAGGCAATTCCTGTTCGTGGAGGAGCTGTCCAAGTGTCCGGATTGAGGAATGTTGTGGCCATACTGTCAACAGAGGGACTCGTACCCTTCCCGTCGCTCCCGTTCGTGTCTTCAGGACAACACTACAGCCAATTTTTTTCAGCACCGGATTTTTCCCCCCTGAGCGAACCTGTACGTGTAGGTGTCGGCGGGGCCATCATTTCCGCATGCTGGACAGTCGAGGGCAGATTCGTGATCTATCATCAGCGGACTTCTGCCACGGAAGAAGAGGAAAGTGGTTTAGACGTTCTTTGTTTCGTCGAGAATATGACGGAAATCATTTTCGAAGCGGAGGGAGCAAGTCCATAGTTTTCGTGGGCTTGGCTTAACCCGGCGTTTCTTCAATAACAAAGAATCGAGCTTGATTATTCGTCATTCATGGCACTAATTGGCACAGCGTGTACTAAACCTCATTGCTCGGTGTCTGACTTAGCCCGAGCTACAAACTACTCTTTTCTTGGCACCCCACCTCGCCCAATCCGATATGTTCGCGTCTATTCAAGCCTTGACTTGCGGCTTGGTTTCTCGACCATGAACGAACTATGTCAAGGTTCGATGAAAAGCTGTTTCCGGAATTGCTCTTGTTTGAGCCTGGGAAAGAGCGCAGGCGCATGGGGCGACGGGTGGTTCTCAACTTACGGACATATGGCATATTCTGCGCCCTCATTGCCATTTATATATTTGGAGTAAGTGACTTTCTGCAGACCGCCATGGCTCATCAAGGCATGCCGCACTGGGCGGTGCGCGTCGTTTCAGCCTGCATTCCCGGGGGGCTCGTGCTTGTCGCTATCAGGGTTACCAGGCGAGGAATACGGCGATACCTGCGCATGCAACTCATTAGTAAAGGAGTTCCAGTCTGCATGAAATGCGGCTATGAACTGCAAGGCCAAATCGAGCCGAGGTGTCCAGAGTGCGGCACCCGTTTCGATTTGAAGATTCTAAAGCAAGATCGTTTGAGCGACGAATGAAGTCGCTCGATTTATTAACCCGCAATCCGGCGTCCTTCCAGTCTATTTCACAAACTTAAAGGTCGCGGCCAGTGGGAAATGATCGCTCAGGTCTCGCTCTGCCTGCGGGATTTGCCAATAGCCACTGCCATGACTGCTGTCCTGTCCCTGCCCGCGAATGACAACATTCTTGCGCCTATGCATGGCGTCGAACACCAGGTCTTTGTATTCGAAATCGGTGGTCAGTGCCGTGCTGATTAGGATACGATCGTATTGACCACCATTGAGGTGAGTCTCCCGGTCGCCGGCTGACAACTCATTATGAAGATCATAGAGGTCATCGTCGGTCGCGTCGGTCACCAGGCCTCGAATGACGCCGACGCCGCTATCCCTGGTCGTGTTGTCGCCGAAATCCTTACCGGAATTGAAGTCGCCCAGAACAATAACGTTTTCCTCAAACGCGACGAGCTGGTCCACCCAAAACCGAACGCTCCTCCCCTGCTTCATGCGTTTAACCGCTCCGCCGCTGGCGATGAGATGAACGGCGATGACGGTAAGCCTTTCTTCGGCGACGGGATAGCCCCATGCGTATTCAGCGACAATGTGTTTCGTGAGTGTCTTGTAGTTCTGCTTATCCTTCTCTAATGGCCAGGGGATCCACCGCCTGCCGCAGGACTGGTGCTCATACGTTGACAGTATCGCGACGTCCTGCTCGGTATAGCTGTCGCGTCCTTCGACGAAGCAAATGTTGTATTCCAGATTGTGTTGCTGCTTCAATCGCGCGACAAGCTGATCGAGAATCTCGCGATCCTCGACCTCCTGCAATGCAAGGATCGTCGGGTTCATATCCGCAATCGCAGCGGCGATCCCGTTGAGCTTCCATGTAAACTCCGCCTGCGACGGCGCTTTTTTCTCTTTTGGCAAGCCTTGTTTTTGATCTGACGGGTCGGCGTCGAAAAACCACTCCAGATTCCACGTCGCCACAACGATTTTGTCAGGCTTAGGTGCAGCCAGCGCCAATGGACCAGGAACAAGAATGAGCGTCAGGATCATGACAGGTTTCGTATTCATGGGTATTCCTTTGCAATTGAAATCCAGAAAATCAAACCAGTTTGAGTATTCTTGCATTGCGGGGCGCGTTTCTTTGAAGCAGTCTCTATCGCACCGAGCAAGTATATACGTTTGGTGGCTTCCTGGCACACTATGCTGAAAAAAAGTTGGAAATCATTTGGTATGATCCGTTGAAAAACAGGAGGTAATTGCATCGCTGGACTTCGCCTTTGGTTTCGCTATCCTCATGTGGCACTGATAGTTATGGTTTTTTGTGCCTG
Source organism: Phycisphaerae bacterium (assembly GCA_029260035.1). Classification (GTDB taxonomy): domain Bacteria; phylum Planctomycetota; class Phycisphaerae; order UBA1845; family UBA1845; genus OFTM303. Next base: position 2,898 of record JAJDEA010000059.1, on the reverse strand, counting down.
CCTTCTGGCTGGGCAAAGTTGATTCGTTGATCTTCGAGAATTGTACGAGGTTATTACCATGAAATGGATACATCCTTTCCGCCTGACAGTGACTGGCATCATGTTCTCCCTGCCTTTTCTTGCGACCGCTTCCTTCGCACAGGAAAATACAGCGGAAGAGAAAGAGTTCGTTCGCGCGTACGCCGAATACGCTAAGAGTTTTCAACCTCTCGCGACGGAATCAGCTAAGGCGTGGTGGGAAGCCAGTACAACCGGGAGCGACGAGGCCTTTGCCAAGCGAACAAAAGCAAAACAGGCCATCATCAAACTGAACGGCAATGCAAAACTGTTCGCCAAGATTAACTCGTTGCGCAAGACTGGAAAAGTGAGACAACCGATCCTGAAGCGTCAGCTTGACGTCATGTATAACACACTCCTACCGGCTCAGGCCAACCCGGAAGTGCAGAATCGCATTGCAGAGTTGGAGTCGCAGGTCGACAAGATTTTCAACACGCACCGGGGGATGATTGATGAGAAACCTGCAAGTGAAAACGAAATACGAGAGATACTTAGCACGACGCCCGATTCTGTGTTAGCCGAGAAGGCTTGGAAAGGTTACATGGAAGTCGGCAGCCGAATCGAAGGCCAACTTCGCGAACTCGTCGGTTTGCGCAACAAGATGGCTCGTGAACTCGGCTTCAAGAATTTCTTCTCCATGAAAATGGCGATCCAGGAAATCGACGAAACGGAGTTGATCGAGCTTTTTGACGAGCTTGATGTTCTCACGAAGAAGCCTTTTGACCATCTAAAGAAAGACATCGACAGCCGAATGGCTAAGCGTTTCAGCATCAGCGTGGACGAGCTTCGCCCCTGGCACTTTGGAGACTTGTTTTTTCAGGAAGCTCCGAACGTCGAAGGCGTTGACTTGGACGCGATCTTCAAAGACGAGAACCTCATCGCTTTGACCAAGAAATATTATGAAAGCCTTGGCATGCCCGTCGATGCCATAATCGCTCGCAGCGATCTCTACGAGCGCGATGGTAAAACGCCCCATGCATTCTGCTCTCACCTGGATCGTGAAGGAGACGTGCGGGTGTTGTGCAATCTAAAGCCGAACGCTTATTGGATGGACACCCTCGTGCATGAAATCGGCCATGCGGTATACGATACTTACATTGATCGCAAACTCCCCTTCCTCCTCCGAGAACCATCGCACTCGATCACCACTGAGGGAATCGCCATGATGTTCGGCGCGATGGTCAAGAACGAAGAATGGCTACTAGATGTCATGAACCTTTCGCCAGAAAAAGTTCAGAAAACAGTTGAAGCCGTAAGGAGGACACTCCGAACTGAAAAGACCATTTTCAGCCGATGGACACAGGTCATGGTGCGCTTCGAGCAGAGCATGTACGCCAACCCGGATCAAGACCTTGGCAAGCTATGGTGGGATTTGAAGAAAAAATATCAGAGCCTCAATCCACCCAAGAGCGTCAGTAGGCCTGACTTCGCCGCGAAGATGCACATAGTCGGCGCTCCGGTGTATTACCACAGTTATATGATGGGCGACCTCTTCGGCAGCCAAGTCCATTACTTCGTTGCGACATCCGTTTTGCAGCATCCCGAACCAGCCAAGACTTGTTTTTATGGAAACAAAAAGGCCGGCGACTATTTCCGAAAGCAGATTTTTGAGCCGGGAAATCTCTACTCGTGGAGCGAACTTACAAAACGCGCAACGGGAGAACCGCTCTCGGCTCGCTACTACGCAAAACTGTATATTGAGTAAGGATGCTTTCGCGACCCGACGTCGTTCGACTAGGTCATTCCGTTGGGATTTTAGCAATGTCATGTACGATTAGCATTTCAGATCGTCGCAAAGACGTTTGGATGATACAGAACTCCATATACGCTTGGTTTGTTGACCTTGCACTAGAACGAAGCGAGCACGATGAGGCAGTGTCATATCATTTGGAAATGTCCGAATATACGAATGGTGTTTCGTTAGATAAGCTCTTCGAAGAAGATGCGGAAGTAGCGCAGCGCGTCTTAGAGCGAATTCTAATAATGGCGCGCGAAGTAGCAGCGGGACGCCATGAGTTGGTTGACGAAGAGGGGGAGCGACGCATCGACATGCAGGAGCAATGTAACAAGGCTTTCGCAGATCTTGTTGAGTTGCTTGCACCTTTGAGCGTTGTGTAAGTGGTAAGTGGCCCACGAGCCTACGAGTTATCGCGGTGGATCTAGGCGCGCATCCGATGCGGACTTGGACAATCGGGATAGTCTGCAATGAAACCCTATGGATTATTGTTTTTCTTGAGTGACGAGTATGCTGATTCTGACGTTAGCAGGCTTGAGGAAGTTATCTCTGAACTTGCAAATGACGGTGATTGGATGTTGGGGCCGCCCAAGTTCATCGACCAGATCGAGGAATCGGAATCGACTAACCCTGAAGATGAGGAGATTCGTACTGTTGGCGGGTTCCTAGAATTGCACCCGCGTTCTGGGCAGGTGAACCAATTCATCGAAAAATCGCATTATCATGAAGTCGACCGTGTTATTAAAGCCCTTGTCGGATTTGGTGAGGAAACTGGGTGCGAGATTGAGTTGGAGTTAGGGGGTACTTTTGTCGGTGACATTAAGGAAGGTATACCCAGCGAGCTCATAACTGTCGGCCTGCTTGATGAATGGCGGAAATCAGTCTGAAATGTCTTAGCCATAGCTGGCGATCATAGCATGGCAACGCGTTCTCAGCGCCACCTCTCTTAGAAATGCTTCTACTTAGTCGTTCCTGAAAAACTCCCCTATGCGGCGACAGAATGAATGAGTCGGCTGGACTGGCTTGCTGCAAGTAGTTTTTCGAGCCACCGGATCAGCGCAAGACCAAACCGACCAGCCTTGTTGCGGAGCAACCCCAGTAACTTC
>JAJDEA010000058.1 GCA_029260035.1 Phycisphaerae bacterium | reverse complement strand
TGCATAGAACAATTCTGGTAAATGATGCCGAATTCGCGTCACAACCGGTTTGGCTGATTTTCCAGGTGCCAGCGCAAGGCTCGACTCTCGGCTCAAGGACTCGTGCGATCTACCTGTGCGTTGCCGAAATCCGTATCGACCCTGACCACGGTATGGGCAGCGGAAACTGAATCGTGTATGGCAGCGGTTGCACGGCTGGCTTGCCCAGCCAGGCCTCGTGGCCAAACGAACAAGACGAGCATAGCCAAGCTACAAACGGCCAGCCCCCATCGCAGTGTAAAGCCACCTGTTGGATTGGCTGGGGTCGAAGATTTTCCGACATACGCAGCCGCAACGATACGAAGATAATATCCCGCACTAATGACGGTGTTGACCACCGCAACAATAGCAAGAACAAGAAGAGGTTGCGCAAAGGCGTGGTCCGCAGAGAAAGAAAATGCGGCGGTAAGGATGTACAGCTTGCCGATGAATCCGGCAGTAGGGGGGAAGCCCATCAGGCTGAAAACGCAGATTGCCAACGCCAATGCGACAGCGGGCGCCTGCGAAGCGATGCCGTTCATGTCGTCCAGAGTTTCCAGCTCTCCGTGTTTCCTGCCAAAGGACGCAATCATCGCGAACGCGCCCAGGTTCATGGCTCCATAAACTGCGATATAAAACAGGAGTGCCGCGACCCCGTCGTGCATCGGCCCTTCGCCAGCGACCGGCCCGATCAGCAAAGCGACCAGCATATAACCCGTATGGGCGATACTGGAATAAGCCAACATACGTTTTACGTTGTCCTGCAAGAGTGCGATTACGTTGCCTGCGGTCATGGTGACGGCTGCGAGAATCCATACAAGCCATTTGATTTCAATGGGCAGGTTCCAACCAATCGCGGCGAACAGTTTTATGAGCGCGACGAACCCGGCCAGCTTTGGTACAAAGCCCAACATGCCGGTGATGGGTGCGGCCGCTCCTTCGTAAACGTCGGGTGCATAAACGTGAAATGGAACCGCTGCGACTTTGAAAGCCAACCCAGCCAGGACAAACAGGAAGCCGATCATCGCGATCGAGCCTAACTCGCCGGTCGATGGCAAAGTCAAACTAATCACGCCGCCCGCTATATGTTGTATCTGCGTAGTGCCCGATGCGCCGTATAGAAAACTCAAACCAAAGGCAAGAATCGCAGCCGACAGGGCGCCCAGGAAGAAGTACTTAACCGACGCCTCCGCCGCTCTTTGATCGAGTCTGCTCAGAGCGATGAGAATGTAGGTTGGGATGCTGACCAGTTCGATCGCAAAGAACAAGACGAGCCAATCGTTTGCTGATGCGGTTAGCAAGACCCCCAACAGCGAAAGAAGGATCAGCGCTACAAACTCGCCCCGCTCCTCTTGAACCGGCAGATACCAGTTCACCAGGAGAATCAAAATGCCTACGGAAAGCGCAACCCAGCGCACATAATGTGTCAGCGAAGAAATCCAAAGCCCCATTGCAGCGAACGATCCATCCGGCTCGCCTCGTCGAATCGTAACCACCAGCGCCGCAACAAGCACCAAGACGCCAGCGAATGGTAAGAAAGATCGACTTGCCGCAAGGCGTGTGGCGCCGAGGAAAAGCAAGCCACATGCGCCAACGAGCAATATCAACTCGGGAAGTAATTGGGTAAGCAGATTACTCGCAGGCATTACCGGCTCCTCCCGTCTGTCATGGCGTCAGTTTCGGGGTGATCGGTTTTCGCAACGCTCGATTTGGTCACAGGATTTAACAAGAACATTCCTGGTGTCGTCACGGGATACGAACTGAACACTGGCGTTATCCCGAGTTTTTTGGTCGAGAGATCATCCGAACCCACGTTGCCAACGCTGACGCGTTCCAGGTTATTCACGGAAGTCGATTCGACCAATCTCATCGGATCGGCGCGCTTTATCTCTTCCTGCAAGTCATCGCCCGCTTCAGTAACGGACCATGAATGAGAGGCTGGCGTTCGGAGAACGTGTTGCTCCGTCGCGATGGTAAACGTATCCAGCAGTGGATTGGGGTAAACGCCAATGGCCAGGCAGAGGACGGCAACCGGCACCAGAATGAAAATCTCACGCCCCGTCAGATCGGCGGATAGACCCGTCGAAGTGTCCGGCGTATTCGGGGGTTCTTTCAACGGGCCGAACAATACGCGCTGACACATCCATAGCATATAGACGGCGCCGAGAATGATTCCGATCGCGGCGGGGATGGCATATCCATAACCCAATGGCCCTGCGGCCCGAAGGTCGTTCGTAGTATTCGATGTAGCTGTCCCCAACAGAACAAGGAATTCGCCGACGAAACCATTAAGCCCAGGCAGCCCGATGCTGCTTAACGTAAAGAACACGAGAAAGAACGTCAGCCAAGGCATTTTTCGCGCGAGGCCTCCGATTTCGTTGATGTCGCGCGTGTGATACCGTTCGTAGATATAGCCTATAATCAGGAACAACGCTCCGGTCGATAGGCCGTGATTGATCATGTAGATTACGGCTCCGTTGACCCTCGTAATTTTCAAGCTGAAGAGCCCGAGAATGCAAAACCCCAAGTGCGAGACGGACGAATACGCGACGAGTTTCTTGACGTCCGTTTGGACCCACGCAGCCAAAGCGGTATAGATAATCCCCGCGATAGCCAGGCAGGCGACGAAAGGCGCAAGGGTCATCGTCGCATGTGGGAACATAGGAAGGCTTATTCGGCAGAACCCATACGTCCCGAGCTTCAAAAGAACGCCAGCCAGGATCACGCTTCCAGCAGTTGGAGCCTCCGTATGAGCAAGAGGCAGCCATGTATGCACGGGAAAAAGTGGGACTTTGATCGCAAAACCTGCTGCGAACGCAAGAAACAACCACCATTGCACAGATGTCGAAATAAAACCGGCATGGGCTAACTGAGACAGCTTTTCGATGTTCAGTGTGATATACCCAAGTGCCAGGCCGGAGTCGCTATACGAATAATAGGCAAGAAACAGGACAGCAGCGAACATAAAGACGCTTCCGGAAAGCGTGAAGATAAAGAACTTGTTGGCTGCTTTGCGCCTTGCCGGGCCGCCCCAAATGCCGATAAGGAAATACAACGGAACCAGAGTGAACTCGAAGAAAATGTAGAACAGCAGGAGGTCCATCGCGCAGAACACGCCCAACAAGCCGACCTCAAGTAGCAAGAGTAAGCTGAAATACTCGCGAACGCGCGTGCGAACGCTCGTGAAACTAGACCAGATTGCAAGCGGCATAAGAAAGGCAGTGAGCACCATGAGCCAGATACTGATGCCATCCACGCCGACGTGGTAGAGGATTTCCACATCCGCCACATCTCCCATCACTTCCACGTCACCCAGCCAATAAGACCAGTGCTGAAGGAGATATTTTGGGTCGCCTTGACTATCCGTAGGCGCAACGCCATAGAACTTGAACAATGCGAAAACGGCAAGGCCAAAGGTGACGACCGAATAGAACAGCGCGCTTCGGCGAATGGAGCGATCGCTTCCGCGAGGCGGAAGCCACAACAACAACACGCCGAGCAATGGCGAAAAAATAATGGCGGTCAATAACCAAGTCTGCATCGTTTTTCGTGCACCCTACGCGTTTCCATTACATCCAGAACAGTAATACCACGATGATCGCTATTCCTGCCACCATGCTTACTCCATACCCCTGCATGCCTCCCGCGTGCATCAATCGAAGACCGTACGCAATCGCCCGGGGAACCGCTGCAACAAACCAAATCAAACCGTCGATAAACCAATTATCAATGCCGACGCAAAACCGCCCTACCTGACGGGCAGGCGTCACGATTGTGGCGTCATAGGCTTCATCAACAAAGTACTTTCCCAAAAGGGCTTTGTATGTGCGTGGGACGGTCGCCTTTACCAGCCCGGGAATCCAAAGTTCGCGTGCATACAGGAAATACGCTCCAATGATTCCGAAAATTGCCAGTCCGCCTGAAACGATCATCAAGCCGTAATGTTCCCAGAAGCCAGCATGGTCGCTTGCATGGCCATGCCAAATCGCAGGATTATTCGCAACGAATGTGTGTTCAAAGACTGGCGCCAGGAATTCGTGGAATGGTTTGGCGCCGACGCCCAAATAGCCTACTCCAATCGCCCCCACGCTGAGAAGCAGCAGCGGTGCGAGCATCCACTTGCCGGACTCGTGCGCGTGAACGCCTTCCGGAACTCGCTCTCTTCCGAAGAACGCAAGAAATACCATGCGAAATGTATAAAATGCCGTCAGTAGAGCTGTCAACAATCCGACACCACCCAGAATCCAATGACTCGAAAGCGCGTGGTGGATAATTTCGTCTTTGCTGAAGAACCCCGCCAAGCCTGGGAAGCCGGAGAGTGCCAACGATCCGACTAGAAACGTAAGAAAAGTCCAAGGCAGGAGTTTTCGCAAACCGCCGAAATATCGCACGTCGATGATCCCGCCCATCGCGTGCATCACGCTCCCCGCTCCGAGGAAAAGAAGCGCCTTAAAGAAGGCATGCGTAAACAAATGGAATACCGCCGAGTCGGCCGCGTACACGCCGATGCCCAGAAACATATATCCCAATTGGCTGATCGTTGAATAAGCCAGGATGCGCTTCATGTCCATCTGCACGAGCGCTATCGTCGCGGCGAAAAGTGCCGTCAGCGCGCCGATAATTGCGACCACGGTCATAGCCGTAGTGGATGCGGTGAAAATCGCACCGCAACGAGCGATCATGTAGACGCCAGCAGTGACCATTGTCGCCGCGTGAATCAATGCAGAAACGGGCGACGGACCCTCCATCGCATCGGGAAGCCAAACATGAAGGGGTAATTGCGCGCTCTTTCCACAAGCGCCACACAATAGCAGAAGCGCGATCGCGGTGATGCGCCCCTGTGCCAATGGTTCGCCGGAAGCCAGAACGCCGTTTTGCACCATTTCAAATACAGCACCATACTCAAGCGTTCCGAAGCTCAGATAAATCAACAGAATGCCCAGGCCGAATCCGAAGTCGCCAACGCGATTAACGAGAAAGGCTTTCTTGGCCGCAGCCGCAGCCGCTGGCTTGCTATAGTAGAACCCGATCAGCAAATAGCTGCACAGACCCACCGCTTCCCAGCCAAGATAGAGCAGAAGGAAGTTTCCGCCTAGCACAAGTGCAACCATCGCGAACACAAACAGCGCGAGGAAGGCGAAAAACCGCTCATAGCCTCGCTCCGGCTTGTCGTGCTCACGCATATAATCGCGCGAATAAATCACTACCAACAGTGAAATACCGGTGACAGTTAGAAGCATCAGCGACGTAAGTGGGTCTATCAGAAACTCGACGCGAAAAGAGGAGCCTGCTCCGCTGAGAATCCAATCGTAAATGGGAATTCGCGCACTTGCTTCACCCGCTGGCGCTCCGTAGATGGTCATGAAAATATTGATCGACGCGGCAAGTGCGGCGCCAACGCCGAGTATGGCTGGCCAATGCGACCGACTGCGCAATACCTTGGGTCCGAGCGCGCCAGCGAGAATCGCACCCAATAGCGGGGCAAGGAGAACCACCAAACCGCTCAGCTTTAATGTATTCAACGCATCAATAGACATTGAACCTGTCAGCTCTTCGTGTTTATTAGAACTTCAGCAAACCAGCGTCGCCCTGTGCGACACTAGCCGTGCATAGCAGACCACGCCTCTGCATCCAACGTACCGCGCCGACGATACAAGAGTACGATCATCCCGAGTGCAAGCCCTGCCTCAACCGCTGCAATAACGAGAAGGAACAAAGCGAACATCTGGCCATCCATGTTTTGATGCAACCCGGAAAAAGCGACCACATTCACAACGATTCCCTGAAACATCACCTCCGTCGAGAGGAACATGACGATCAGGTTCCGCCTGGAGAAGAATCCAACCAACCCCAGGGCAAAAAGAATCGACCCAACTACAATATATTCTGAAACGCCAGCCATCAGAACGGTTCCACCTCTTTGCCAATCTGCCCAAGTGGCCGAGTCGGCAAGCCATGACCCTCAACCGGTATTTTCTTCCGTGACAACGCAACCGCACCGACCATCGAGACAAGCAGCAGGACACCAGCTATCTCAAGCACAACAATGTATTTCGTCAACAGAGCAGCAGCGACGTCCGCCGTGTTCCCTTCCGGGAGGCCCTCGATCGCTCCTGCCAAATTCTGCTGAGCAAACTGCGCCGTGACAATTTTGGCTTCGCTCGTTGTCGCGGGTTCGACCGCTTTTCCTGTTATGGCTGCCATCAGGACAAAGCCGACAAGAACAGCGAAGAAAGGCTCGCGGGCACGCGTGTCATACACTGTTTCATGGCTTTGCTGCGCAAGCATGATAACGAACAAATACGTCACAATGATGGCACCAGCGTAGACAATAATAAGCGCGACGGCCAAAAACTCTGCACGTTGAAGAACCAATAGCGCCGCAACCGAAATCACGACCAGCACAAAATAAAGGGCACTATAGACTGGCTTGCGGTGCGTAATCACCCGCGACGCGCCAAATATTGCAATGGCTGAGAACAGGCAAAAATAAGCCGACGTATCGCTTGGCGCAATCACTTTCACAGCCAGTACCGAAAGAAGCCCGGCCAGCGCCAGAACGGATAAGGCGACACCCGGGAGCGCTCTCGATTTTCCCGGCTGAGGTAAGAGCAAATACAGACCGGCTCCGCCCATCGCGAAAAGCAAGTATAGAAGATAGCCCGTCGACGGTGTCACAAACCTTCCCCTTCATCGGATGGGCCTTGTTCAGATCGATTGCCGACTTCAGGATATCCCGTGATTCTTGGATTTTTTCGCGGCTTGACGTCTGCCGTCTTGTCGTAGATCGAGAGCAATTCTTCTTTGTCCAGGATCATTTCGTCTCGTGAACGCCCGACCACATCGTAATGGGGCGTCAACTCGATGGCATCTACCGGACACGCCTCTTCACACATGCCACAAAAAATGCATCGCAGCTCGTCCAGATCGAACTTGGCTGGATATTTCTCCCGGTCATCCCAAGGCGACTCTTCTGCTTCGATATGGATGCAATGGGCTGGGCACGCTGTTGCACACATAAAACAAGCGACACACGCAACGCGACCTTTTTCATCGCGATTCAGCCGATGGATGCCGCGGTAGTTTTCCAGCCTCAAGGTGCGCTTTTCTTCCGGATACTGCACCGTCATCTTCTTGTTCGCAAGAAGCGTTTTTCCGAGATGAACCATTGTCGTCTGCATGCCGCCGAGAATCTGCGGCAGGTAGAGACGTTCCGCAGCGCTGAGCTTAGGTTCCTCAAGTTCGAGTATGTCTTCGTCACGAATCATCAGGAAACGTCTCCAGCAAGTCGGCCATGAGTTAATGATCTACCTTCAAGAGACGGCAAGGAAGCTGGTCGACCGGTTACATCTCTCCGCGAAAGCCCAGCCACGGCGAGCGTAAGAACCAAGACGACCGCGTTTCCACCCAACGTCCACAGAGGAGATTGGTGCTTGTCGAAATAAAGCAGCCCGACCGTCAAGACGAACAACCCAAGCGTGAACGGTATCAAACCACCCCACGCCAAACGCATCAACTGGTCGAATCGAAATCGAGGCAAGGTCCATCTAAGCCACATCATTACAAATAGAGAGCCAGCGATTTTGCCGCCCATCACGAGCATCTTGACAATGACCGCAGCGATTCCCGTCGCTTCAGGCTGAGCCCACGGAATCCATGGCAAATGCCAGCCACCCAAAAAGAGTACCGCCAGAAGAGCGCTTGACGTAATCATGGATGCGTATTCTGCGAGGAAAAACATACCAAATTTCAACGCGCTGTATTCCGTATGGAACCCTCCGACCAGTTCCTGCTCGGCTTCGGCGAGATCGAAAGGTGTACGATTGGCTTCTGCAAGCATGGTTACGAACAAAACGATGAAGGCGAGTGGATGCAAGAAGACGTTCCACTTTGGAATGACGTCGCTCCAATAGGCAGTCTGAGGCAAAACGATGTCTTCGAGACGAATAGCACCGACCGTTAGTACGATAACGAGTATGCAAAGTCCCATCGGAATCTCATAGCTCAACATCTGAGCCGTCGCGCGAATGGCACCAAATAGCGAATACTTGTTGTTGCTCGACCATCCGCCCAGGACAACGCCATAAATGCCCATCGAGGCGACGCCGAGAATGTACAACAGGCCAATGTCCGGACTCGCAACTTGAATGGATACAAGTTTGCCGCCCAGTTCAAGTTGCCCGCCCCAGGGAATCGCTGCAAAACCCACAAACGCAACGATAAACATGATCGCTGGCGCCAGAACGAATAAATTCTTATCAACGTGCCCCGGAATAACGTCTTCCTTTAGGATCATCTTCCCGCCGTCAGCTAACGGCTGAAGCAGCCCGGCTGGCCCAACACGATTGGGACCACATCGATCCTGAATCCACGCGGCTATCTTCCTCTCAAAGTAAATGCAATAGGCCACCGCTCCTTGCAGAATGCCGAATACGACACCTGCCAGGATGATGCTCACACCGAATTGGCTTGTTAGAAACTCTGTCATTGCTCAGTCAGTCTGCCATTTCACATTCGAGCGTAATTCTGTCAATCAGTCCGCCTGCTCGATTCAATGAGCATGCACCGGCTTACATGGCGCTTCGTACGCGACGGACAAATCAGCCTTTGATTCCGCCATCAATTCACGAACGCGCTCTCCCGAATAAAGACCGGTGTATCCTGCGATTTCATAAAGGTACTGTCCGTCATGTCGGGCACCATCGGGCGGCTGAACCGCTCGTTCGAAAGGCTGGACCAAACCAGCCGCATTCATAAAACTGCCTTCTCGTTCGACCCAGGCGCACGCCGGCAAAACCACTGCAGCACCAGCCATCAGTGCATTTTCAAACAAGTCCTGCACTACCAGCAATTGGAACTTCGATGCTATCTTCGCCGTCGCCTTATCGACCCATTCATTGGGATAACCGCCGACGACCCAGCCAGCTGAGAACTTGCCTTCTGTGCATTGCCCAACAAATTCCTCGAATGAAAGCGTATTTCCGCCAGCGGAGGCAATTAGTTGCTCGATGCCTTTTCGGTTGGGGCATTTTTCCTTCAAGATCGTAAACTTCACCGCATCGCCGTTGGCGCCCGCAGGAAAGCTCTGATCTTCTCCAGCCATCGGAACAGGCCCCATAGCCAAGGTCGCGTTGGGAGCGATTTCACGAATGAATTTGATCAAGAGCCAACCTTCTTCGCACGACATGAAGGGTGACAGCATCGCGACAACGGATTCGCCGCTATGTTCACGCACATGCTCTTCAAACCGAAAACGGAGTATTTCGGGCATATCTTCCCACGCTGGCGTCGTTTCATCCAACCCCCGTCGCACAATGGGTGATGAAATGCGTTTCGCGTCATGAACATAGTCAGACCCAAACCGCCCCTCGTCGCACATCCACCAATCATTTACTTTCGGATTAAATCGAGGTTTTAGGCGATACACATGGTTGTCTGCCTGGTCAACGCGAATAGAACAGCCTGTCGCGCATCCCGGACAAACCGAAGAGGTTCCGTTAAGCTCCCAGACGCGGCGTTTGAAAAGAAAGTCTTTATCAAGAAGGCACCCCACCGGGCAAATATCTACAACATTCCCCTGCAGCGGATTGTCCAACGGATGCCCGGAGAACACATCAATTTCCGCGCGCGAGCCTCGGTTCACCATGCAAAGCTCGTGAGTACCTGAAATCTCTTCGGTGAAACGAACGCATCGCGTACACATAACGCACCGGTCTGAATACAACAGCGTGCGTGGGCCAATGTCTTTCTTCGGGGTCTTTAGCTTCTGATCGACCATCCGCGACTCCGCATGGCCAAAGTGATAGCTATAGTCCTGCAAATGGCACTCACCAGCCTGGTCGCAAACCGGACAATCCAGCGGATGATTCAGCAGAAAGAACTCCATGCAATTGGCCTGATTCTGCTTGACCGTATCCGAATCGAACCGGCAAATCATGCCATCGCGCACCGGCGTTTGGCAGGAAGGAAAAAGCTTAGGCACCCAACCCATTTCCTGCGTCTTCGGGTGAGGCATTTGCATTTCCATCAGGCAAAGTCGGCACGACGCTACCACTTTGAGACCCGGGTGATAGCAATAATGTGGAATCTCCATGCCAGCTTCCAGCGCAGCCTGGAGAACATTGACTCCGTCTCGGCACTCGATTTCCTGATTGTCGATGATGATTTTGGGCATCGAATCTTTCGAACTTACTATTCTCTTCGCGAAGAACACACACTCGGTAAAAACCGGTTAGCGAAACTCAGCGATCTTCTGTTTAGTTAAGAACCTGCAATACGCGATCCACCCGCCCAGCTGGCTGGGAACGAATCGCTTCCTCCAACTCCGAGCGAAATTTCTTGACAATTGTTTCGATTGGGTATGTCGCCCCGTCCGACAAACCGCAAATACTCAAGCCAGGCATCATGCCCATGTTCCGCGCCGTTTCAAGAAGAAGATCGAGGTCTTCAAGCCGGCCCGCTCCCGCTGCGATGCGCGTCGCGATCTTGTGCATCCAGGCGGTACCTTCTCGACACTGCGTACATTGGCCGCACGATTCCGTACCGTAGAAGCGCGCCATGTTTCGAAGGACGATCCGCATATCCGTATCCTGATCGATCACGACGGCGGCGGCTGTTCCAAGCCCCAGCAAGCTGTAGTTGCGCGGGTCATCAAAATCCATCTTCATGTCAAGCTCTTCAGCCGAGAGCACGCCCATTGAGACGCCGCCCGGAAAAACCGCTTTGACGCGTTTTCCGGGAGCCATACCACCACCCATGTCGTCACGCTCGATCAGTTCTCGAACGGTGATGCCCATCGCTGCTTCATAACACCCCGGCTTATTCACCGGCCCGCTGATGCAAAAAAGCTTGGGCCCAACGCTATGAGAAGGCCCGATTCCTGTGAACCAGTCCGCCCCGCGCTCGATGATGTGCGGGACACATGACAGTGTTTCGACATTGTTGACAACAGTAGGCCTGCGAAACAACCCTTCCACCGCAGGAAAGGGAGGCTTGATGCGAGGCCAACCACGCTTTCCTTCGAGCGATTCGATTAGCCCCGTCTCTTCGCCACAAACGTATGCCCCTGCCCCACGATGGATATATATTTCCAGCGAAAAATCGCCATTGAATATATTCTTGCCGAGATATCCGGCGGCGTAGGCTTCGTCAATCGCTTTCTGGAGAATGTGGAACTGTTCGTGGAACTCGCCACGCATGTAGATGTAAGCAATCTGCGATTGGGTTGCATAAGCCGATATGATCGTACCTTCGATCAACTGGTGCGGATCGCTTTCCATCAATACGCGGTTGCAGAATGTCGGCGGCTCTGACTCGTCAGCGTTGACGCAGAGCAGTGTGTGCGTACGATCCTTGGGCAGGAAACTCCACTTGACGCCAGCGGGGAAACCGGCGCCGCCACGCCCTCGAAGATTCGCTTCCTTGACGATTTCCACAACCTCGTCGGGCGACATGCCCAACGCTTTGCGAACCGCCTGGTAACCGCCTCGCGATTCATAAACCTTGAGCGTTCTCGCCCCTTCGACGCCGACATTACGAAGCAAAACTGGTTCAAAAGTAGCCATAAGATCACGTCAGCTGCAAAAAACTTGAACACGGACTCTCCACTACCAGATGCGGATGGGTGGCGGATTGATCAAAACACGAAAATACAAAACGCTCCAGCCCACCATGGCCAAACTGATCCACCGCCTTTTGCCTACCAGGCCGGCTGGTATGACAAGCACAAGAAATCCCAGCATGTAGTCCAGCGAAAACCGGTTGTACCCGCGTTGATCTGCGCCGGTCGCGTGAAAGAACATATGTGCGACAAATATGAAACCCACGGACGCAAGAAGACTTCGCGAAATCGGATCGCGCCAAATCCTCTTGAAGTCGATCAGGAGCCAAAGTAACAAAGGCGTCGTCCACCAGATCCCTGTCCCCATGTAGTTGGGGCGAAGATAGTATTCGTCCTGCCCCTCCATTTTGATGGAATGCAGATTCGGTAGGCCGACGTTTGCATAATACAAATTCCGGGGCACGAAGTGCGGCGAGAACAAGCCGAACTCGTGAGCGTCCTGCGCGAATCGATCTTGCACCCCATCGATATCGCGATCCTCGTAGATCAACATGTAGCCCGTCGTGAGCGGATTGCCAAACTTCAGTGCGTTGAAAAGAAGCGGGAATCCTACAACCAAGACGCCCACCACCGTCAGCTCGATCCACCTTCGACGTCGCAGACTGCCGGGCGAAGTCAACAAGACCATTGTTAGAACTGGAATCGCGAAGGCCGCGGTCAGTTGCCGAGCCAGTGACGCCACAAGCAGCCCGAGACCCGCCACCCAAACGCGCTGGCGACCGTATAGCTCGGTCAGCAAGATCAACAACCCGATCACCGCCAACGAATGGTTGACGTGGTAAGGACGGCATGATCGAAGTGCAATGTCTAAAACAGGCCATAACGATGTACCACATACAAACGCAATGCCAAACACGGCGCCCCACGCTGCAGATTTCGTCACTCGCCGAAACAAGACGAAGCAAAGCAGCGGAATCGGCAGCGCAAGCGTTAAAACGACAAACCAATGAGGAACACCGCCAAATAGCTCAACAACACCCGCAGAGACGATGGAAAACAGCACGGGAAAATGGCTATACGCCTTTCCACCGGAGAGCGCCGTATCATGATGACGCTTGTCCAGATCGAGATGTCCGTCCCACCATGCCTCAGCTTCGGCTATCTGACTGTTCGATGCTCCAGAGAATAAGACACCCGGTCGCCATAGTTTCGCCTCCGTCAGGAGGAAAAACACCGAGTAAACTACGACGACCGCAGCAACCGTTTCATTACGAATAATCCATCGAGTTCGTTTCCTGCTCGAACTCCCGCCTTCTTCCAAAATTTCATCACTCGCGCGGGTCCGCTCATCCGACACCATCAGGCTTATTCCGCTCCGAAGAGTCGTCAGGACTCGCGCATCTCTCGCACGTCGGACGTAGTATCGATATTTCCATCGCCGGAAGAAGAAGCCGACAACGCGTGCTCGGACGTACCAGCTGGCACATCAAACAACTCGCTCCGCTCCATCGAAAGACGGTCGTTGCCCGAGTCAGCAAGAATCTTGGCGACATCTTCCGGCTTTACGCACTTATGCATCTTTTCATTGACAAGCAAGCATGGCCCATGGTCACATCCTGCGAGACATTCTTCTGTCACCAAACTGTAGCGACCGTCCGTCGTCGTCCCGTGTTCATCAACACCTAGTTGTTGTTTCAGCTCATCCAAGACAGCCGAGCCACCCATCACCTCGCAAGTGATACTGCGGCAAACGGTTATCACTTTCTCGCCTTTGGGGTGCGTCCAAAAATGGGTATAAAACGAAATCGTATTCATCACATCGGAAGGATGAATTTCCAACAATTCCGCAATCTCCGCCATCGCTTGCCAGGAAACGTGCCCGAGCGTGTTTTGTACAATGTGAAGGGCCGGCAGCAGTACTGCGCGCTTGGTCTCATACCGATCGAAGAAAGAACGGATTCTGTCCCGTATCGCGTCACTCAAGACGGGCGGTGCATCCGGGTCAACCGCTTGCTGATTTCGATCCAGTGTTTTCCACGACATTTGCAGCTCACGTCTTGTTTAGAATCTACTCGTTCTCGCGCCGACCCATCTGCTATTGAGACATCAATTCACCGATCCAACTCGGCTGCAATAATATTCATACTGCTTAGCACCGCAATCACGTCGCTAATTTTGTGCCCAACGACCAACTCGGGAAAACACTGGTAGTTAATGAAGGACGGCGGCCTGCACCGAGCGCGGTAGGGGCTATTTCCCCCGTCACTCGCCAGATAAAACCCCAACTCACCATTGGCTGTTTCGTTGGCTCCATATGCTTCGCCAACCGGAGCCTGGTGCCCTCTATTTGTCATGATCTGCTCAAAGTGGTGGATCAACCCTTCGATACTGAAATAGACTTCGTCCTTGCCGGGCAATGCCATTTTATCATCCGGCAACACATTAATCGGGCCAGCGGGAATGTCATTGACAAGCTGAAGAATAATACGAATGGACTCAGCGATCTCCGCAAGCCGAACCTGATACCGAGCGTAACAATCCCCAAGCCGACTGATCGGCACTTTGAAATCTACCGCCGAGGTGCCTTTTCCGTCCCAATCATCCTCATAGCAAAGATAAGGCTCATCTTTTCGCAGGTCTCGTCGAACGCCACTCGCCCGCGCCAGAGGGCCGGTCATGCCCCAATTGATCGCATCGTCATGACTGATATAGCCAACCCCTTTGGTACGTTCAACAAAGATGCGGTTGCGCGTCAACAGTTTTTCAAAATCATCGATAACGCGAGGCAATACATCCGTGCAATAGGATTTGACTTTTCGGTGCCAATCCGCCGTGATGTCCTGCATCAATCCGCCGACCCGTGTATAGCTGGTCGTGAATCGCGCGCCACAGATTTCCTCAAACAGATCGTAGATGTCTTCGCGGGCGTTGAAGGGATACATAAACGCGGTGAAGCCGCCGAGGTCCAAACCGGCCGCACCAACACACAGCAAATGATCCTGAATGCGCGCAAGTTCTGCAATAATCGTGCGAATCGCTTTGCATCGAGGCGTTATTTCAATGTCAAAAAGTTTTTCGCAGGCGTGATGCCAACAGATGTTGTTAGCCATTGGCGAGACGTAGTTCATGCGGTCGGTCACTACAACGTATTGGTTGTAGTTCAAGTGCTCGCCAAGCTTCTCAAATCCACTGTGCAGATACCCGATGTGGACCGTACAACTCAGCACATGCTCGCCATCCAGCTCCAGCACATGCCGAAGTGTCGTGTGCGTAGCGGGGTGTTGAGGCCCGAGATTGAGCACCCATACGTCGCCACCGGGTTCTTCCGGTGCATACGTCGCGGGGCCAGCCTCAAGGGGCGTGCTAACAGATTCTTCAACTTCGGTCGTCATGGATCGTTCTATTGTCCAAATGCCAGAATCTTGCCACATGCAAAATACTTATTTGTGGCAGCAATCATCAGAATATTATGCACTTTCTCGCGTAATCGTCTCGAAATTCTCGCGCTCGCCTCGACCCTGCAGAGGGTAGTCCTTCCGCAACGGATGCGCCTCAAAAGCTTCCCAAGTCAAGATTCGACGAAGGTCGGGATGTCCCGCAAACCGAACGCCGAACATGTCCCACACTTCACGCTCCATCCAGTTGGCACCTTTCCAAATCCCAAAAACGGAAGGCACTTCAGGCGAGGGGTCGTTCACGAAACACTTCACCCAAAGCCGATGCCCTTTGGTGAGCGAAAGCAGAGAATAAACAACGCCGTATCGGTCTCGCGCCTTGGGGAAATTCAGATAATCCACACACGTCAGATCGCAAAGCTGTTCGAAACAGCAGCTGTCGTCTTCGCGCAGAAACGTCATCACATCCAGCAATCGATCTGGCCCAACCCGCACGCACATTTGCTCATCGGACTTGTTTTTTTTGGCAAGCAACGGCGCCGGTGCAAAGTCAACGCCGGGAAACTGCCTAACCAGTAGATCAATAACAGGATGACTCAGTTCAGACACTTTATGGTACTTCCTCTTGCTTTGTATCGCGTCTTCAGGTCACTCGCGCCAAAGAACCCGAAACCAGAGCTGCTACACAGAAACAGAGATTGCGCCGTCCTTTACTTTGCAACCTCCACCTGAACGGTTGGCTCGATGACCAAACCAAGCCCTTTGCGGCGTTCTTTGCTGCTCTTAACGCCGTCCTTGTCAACGATTCGCTGGATTGCCATCACGCCCTCGATGAGCGTTTCAGGCCTGGGCGGACACCCCGGCACATAAACGTCTACCGGCATAAACTGGTCTACACCCTGTACCACCGCGTAAGTGTCGAACACGCCACCCGTGCTCGCACAAGCGCCCATGCTGATTACCCACTTCGGCTCAGCCATTTGCATGTAAATCCGCTGCAAAACGGGCATATTTTTGATAGCGACGCGTCCCGCGCAAATCATCAGATCGCATTGCCTGGGGGTGAATCGCATGACTTCGGCGCCGAAACGAGCGATGTCGTATCGGCTGGCCCCTGTCGCCATCAATTCAATACCACAGCACGCCGTTGCAAAGGGCATGGGCCAAAGCGAATTCCGCCTCGACCAGTTCACACCCTTTTCGCGAATCAGATCAACAACATAATTCAATTTGGTCGCCAGAAACTCCTCTTTGCTGGCTTGAAAGGCGGGAGCACTCGGCGAGGTGTCTAGTCCCATCGGAACGCTCCTTTCTTCCATTCATAGATCAAGCCAAACACTAGCATCAGGAAAAACATACCCATACCAACGACCAGATATTCCTTGCCCGCCACGCCGCCGTTCTCGAGAGGAATTGTCGCTCCCGTCGTTGCAACGTGATGGAAAAGCCTGGACCAAGGCCAAAGGAAGATAATCTCGACGTCGAATAGCAGAAAAAGAATCGCGACGATGTAAAAACGAACGTTGAATCGCCGATGCGTGTCCATGAGAACCGGCATGCCCGATTCATACGGGCTATCTTTCACCGGGCCACGACGCTTGGGACCAATCGTGTGGGCGAGAATGAGAAACACCATCGCTGCACCGGTGGCGATTGCGATGGTAACGCCAATGGCTGCGTACGATTCGATCCATCCAAGAAACATATTTCGATCAACCTCACAGACTTCGCGAGAACCGAACGCCAATCGATCCAACCGACCTGAACGCAAATTCCCTTCGGCAGGCTCTCCGGCTATCCCCGATTCGCCCAAGCATTAGCCATGCCACGAAAAGCAGCTATTACCGTTACCTATCGTCCATGGCCGCTCCGCTTCATGCCTCGATTATCAAATGCGGGAATTATGTAGCAACTTCAACAGCAAAGCGGGAGACTTGCGAGAGCTTTCCAACCTCTCGCACCAAGCGAATTACGTCAAAGCGCCTCTCTAACGGCCAAACCATTTGGTCGCGAGCGCCAATCAGGCTTTGAATGTATACGCGAGGCTTACTGAGTCAATGACTTTTTTCACAAAGTCGGCAACAGGCCTTGAGCGTCCTGTTTCACGATATTCACAAGAAATTTCACGACCTGTCCCGGATTGCTGGCGCACGAGTCAAATGGGAAGGCGAAGGTCTAAGAAATCGATCGAGCGACCCCGAGTCAGTGGGAATTGAGCCTTTGTAGCCGACGGTCTTACGCTGTCTCTGCTCGGCGCCGGGATCCAAAAAGGCTGGTGGTCCTAGCCTTGAAGTTTGTCGAAGATTGAACTCGCTCGAAACGGGCCAACCCGTCGATTATTTTTGTTTCGCGCGTTTATACTGGAACTCGGTTTTTTTCCTCTTACTCCCTTTTGCCCCTTCAAGTGTCACCGTGAGCGAGTTTTCGTCTGCAAGTCGATATCGTATGAACCAGGCATCGCCCTCGCCAACATGCTCGAAAAGCGCTTCATTTTTGGTCAAGTGAGCAAGTTTGAATGTCAGCGGCTTGTCTTTTTCCTCCCAGCAAGAAAACTTGGCGTCGAAGTGTCTAAACCACATGGTTATGCCGCCATCTCCCTCAGCAATGGCAAAACTTTCGTACAGCCAAACCTTTCCCTTTTTTATCCAGCGAAACATACCGATGATCGTTCCGCCGGCTGGCGAGCTCCAGACTTCTTCCAGCGAATCGCCTTGGATTTCTGTTACCCATCGCCCCTCTAAGAAAGAAAGCCCTTCTATATCTGCCTTGATATTGTCATTTTTTGACACCGACTCGTTGCTATCACCGATCGCAACAAGCGGCACGATGAATGAAAAAACAAGACCAATAGTAATATGCACGATACATCTCCTTTCACTTGGATCATAATGCAAGTCCCTTACATCCGCCAGTCAAGCTAAAGCGCATTCTCTTTCGGACCCTGTACCGGTCAAGAGAAAACCTGCCAATCAATCGTATGTCCGTTTGTTGCAACGGCGAACACATGGTCATCGCGGAAAAACTGCTCGACAGTCCAATCGTCTTCCTTGTAATGAACTGTCATGTTATAGGCACTCATCAATTTGACCACATGGCAATTAAGAAGCTGAGCAATGCCAACGCCGTTGGCTTTCAATACCGCCTCCTTAGCCGTCCAAACGCGAAAAAAGGCGGGCCAATCTCGCTCGCCCAACAACCTCCACTCTTCCGCCGTCGCGAGTTCTGCATAGAGCGCCTCCTTTTTCGGTATGACATGTTCAACGTCAATACCAACAGGCTCGCGACTAACAACCGCAGCGACCCATTCCCGCTTGTGAGAAATAGACCAATGAAAACCCTGATTCGCTAGAGGGACTCGGCTTGCGTCTTGCTGCCAACCCGCCTCCGGAGCGCCGGAAAGTCTCGCACTTTCGCGAAGCGCCTTTCGCGCGGCTTCGCGCTGGGCTTGAATGCGCTCGGGCGTGCGATGCGGCGCGTCACTAGCAACGGCCAGGATGACCGGATGCAATGTCATGATGGTTGCGTAGGCCAAACGCCGGCAAGCGTATGCTTGACCACTTCTGCGTCGAAGTAATTGACGTCCATGCCGGCATCAGCAACGATTGACTGTGCGTTGATTCCCGACGATCGTTCACTGAGAAGGAATGCTGCAACGTTAGCCACTTCGTTTGTAGACAGGGCACGCTTGCGAGGGACCACTTGCTCGGCGAACATGAAATGGTCGATATATCCCGGAATGCCAGCCGATGCGCTCGTTTTCAGCAATCCCGCGCCCACGGCGTTGAATCGCACTTCAGAAAACCGGCTGAACGATTTCGATAGAAAAGCAATCGACGAGTCCAACGCTGCCTTAGCTGGCGCCATATATCCGTAGCTTTCCACAGCCATGCGCGTCGTCGAAATGGAAATTGTCACAATACTGGCACGTTTATCCAGAATGTCTTTGAATGCGTTGGCGATAGCGATCAAGGAATGGCAACTTATGGCCACACATTGCGAAAAATCTTCCTTATTCACCTCGTGAAACTTGCCGCTGAATTCTTCGTAATTCGCAAAGGCGATCGAATGGACAATGCCATGAACGGCTGGGTGCTTTTTGTGGACTGCTTCAGCAAGGGCAACGATTTGCTCGTTATGCTCGACGTCACAGACGTGAATTTCACGATCCGCCAAGAGACTTAGCAGGGATTCCCTGCGGGCTTCGGATCGCACGCTGTATACAACTGTTGCCCCTTCCTCTTCGAGCAGTTGGCTGATCCGATATGCCACACTGCGCTTATTAGCAACGCCGAATACAACAATCACTTTTCCATTGAGACTGAGGAAACTCACGATGTTGGACCCTCATCCGAAGTCTGCATACAAGCGAATGATACGCGCGCAGCCAATTTTCCATCAACCGTTGCTCGAGCGGTCAAGTAGTAGGCATTATCGATTTCTTCATCGAGCGACGCTTCGACGCATAGCGTGTCGCCGGGTTTTACGATTCGCTTAAACCGCACATCGGAAATCCGAGTCACAACGGGCACACCTTCGCTCGCTGCGATCGAGCCAATGCGAGAAGCGATCAACAAGGCACCGGCTTGAAAACAAGCTTCACAAATCAACACGCCCGGCATGATCGGTTTGCCCGGATAATGCCCTTGGTAGAACTCCTCACTGCCGTCCGTTCTCTTTGTCGTGACAATTCGATCTTGCGAGAGTTCGACAATCTCGTCCACAAAAAGAAAAGGCGGACGGTGAGGGATTGCATCGAGCGTTAAGGCGTCGGTCATCATGAAGCACTTTCTTTGATTGCGCCTTCTGCGAACATAAAGCTATCCAATTCGTTCGCCACGATGACACCGTAATTTATTGCACCAAGCCAGCCTGACATGATGATCCCGACAGATCCCGCGTGAAACAGACCTGGCACTTTCTTGGGCAAGTCCATGCTGACCTGCAGTCCTTCGAACTTTGTACCAAACGTTGCGCCGCGCGCCTGATGCGTATAATGAGAAAAAGTCTTTGGCGTCGATGCCTCTACATGATCGATTTTATCACGAACGCCCGGCAGGTATTTTTCCAACGCGTCCAGCGTCGATTCGATAAGATGTTGCTTGTCACGTTCATAATCCGCATCGCTCAGGTGTGCCCAATCGTCCCAGTTTGCATTCGTGGATGAAACAATCGCATACCGATCTGAGCCGGGTCGAATATCCGGGTAGTACATGGAAAACGTTCGGCTGGTTACGTTTTTCGCGCAAAGTCTCGTGGAATCAAACTCCGGATCGACAGACGTGAAAAGAAGATCGCCAATGCGCTCGATCGTCTCACCTTTCTTAATACCCATGTACACTTGGCAGCTACTATTATTTAGTCGAACGGCTTTGACTTGATTAACAAACTCTTCTTCTAGATGTTCATAGCCTACGAGCTTGGAAAGCGTTGTTTTGAGGTTTGCATTCGAGAGCACAGCACCGGCTTGAATTACACGACCATTCGCTTCGATGCCAACCGCTCGTCCATCCTCGACCACGATGCGATCGACGAGCACGCTGTGCCGAACGTCAACGCCGTTACTCTTCAGCTCTTTTTTCATCAGCTGAATGAGCTTGTCAGTTCCCCCCCGAAAGATGAACACGCCCTTGCTCATGAAATTGGAAAAAACAATACCGTAAGTAATGGCGGGGTCATCGAGCGTCGAACCGTTGGCATAGGCGATTGGTTCCATCAACAAACGATGGACGTCCGGCCTGCCCGGGAAAAACTGTTCGAAAAGCTCACGTGTAGTCATGGCTTGATCGTCGTAGAAATCCATCGCGCGAGCCGTATCGAAAAATCGATCTACAACTTCCTTTTCGACTTTGAAATGCTCGACCAGCAGGCGTGTGAAATCATCACGGTCGAAAGTTGTTTCAAAGGAGAACTGCGGGTTATCGAATCGAATTCCCTTAAGCTGGACTATCGAATCGGAGATCTCTTGTGTCCAGTACTTTCGGCAACTCTTAATCATCCCGATTGGAAAGCCATGCAGGGATATATCGAATATGTGACCACCCTTGCGCCGAAACCAGGTCGCCATGCCACCGAAATTGTAATGCTGTTCGAGCAGCAGGACCGATCGGCCACAGCGCGCAAGATAGTTGGCAGCCGTCAGCCCGGCG
Organism: Phycisphaerae bacterium; assembly: GCA_029260035.1. GTDB lineage: Bacteria > Planctomycetota > Phycisphaerae > UBA1845 > UBA1845 > OFTM303. Next base: position 259 of record JAJDEA010000058.1, on the reverse strand, counting down.
AGGCCGGACCCGATGACGATAACGTCGTAGCTTGGCTTTGCGTCAATCAGTCGATCGCGAGCCATGAAACACCTCTACATTTTCGCCAGCACATGCATATTGGCGATAGTCACTCCGCTTAACATCGCACCGATAATACCAAGAAATCCCTGATCCGTCCCGCAGATAAACAGGTTCTCCAAATGCGTCCGGCCATCGCGAGTTTTTTGAGGCATGCCATAGACAGCCCCGTTGATGTGCCCGGTATAGTTGCGAATGG
>JAJDEA010000057.1 GCA_029260035.1 Phycisphaerae bacterium | reverse complement strand
TGCTTTGACCATTCCATCGCCGTTGAAAAACTCATCGGATCGAGTGAATCTTTACTCATTATCATGCTCGTAAGGACAGGACATCGACATGTAATACCTGTCTATTTCTGATTGAGCTCCGCCTTGGCTTTCTCTATTGCCTCTTGAAACCCTTGCAGACTGACTTTTCGGATAATATGGGTCTCAGCAAAACCAGGATCAGGAAGCTCAATCATGGCACTTTCCGGGCCTTGCTCCTGGCTGATTAGAGCAACAAAGAGTCCACTGCAGTATATCTCAGCGAACACACGATCATGTTCGTCATCGCTTGCAATCATCAGGCTGAAGCTTTCGTCCATGGATACACCATTCCTCTGGGTAAGTTCCGTAGGGCAAGTGAATCACCTGCCTTTACTATTGAGATGCCGTCATCACGCCACTCCAAGCATGAGCAACAGATAATCTAGGCAGGTCATAGACCTGCCCTACCTGTCTACTCCTACCGATAGGAGGGGAGTGTATTCAGTTCGTCAAGTTCCGGGTTTTCAATGATCTTAACGCCTCTGGCAATGACATGTAAAGAGCCAGCGTGGTCGCAGTAAAGAAGATAATGGAAAGACGGTGCGATGTCGTCCCGATTCATATGAGGAAAATGCCTTTTCCAATTGCCGATGATTTCGTCGAGCCACGGCGAAGAACTCCAACGAGTCAGGTGATCGAATTCACCAACGTCACCCACATCGCCGTTTTCCTGCTCCACATACTTAACAGCCTCAACACCGTTAAATTCAAGTCGTATCCATACAACTATTCCAGCAGATTCTTCGTAGTCGTAGTCTACCGTGAGTTTCTGGCAGGCGTACCGAAAAACCGGACCAGATGCTGGCGCACTTGTGTATCTTGGTAGTTTGATTTGCACAGGATTGTCCATTTGCGGCCCCAATATTTGTGGTAATTATAGTTCCGTAGAGCAGGTGAATCACCTGCCTTCACTATCGAGATGCCGTTATTGCGACACTTTATTCATGAGCAACAGATAATTTAGGCAGGTCATCGACCTGCCCTAGATGTCTATTCTATGCCGGTGTCGTCGTCGATTTCGTGCAGACCTTCCAAGAATTCATTGAAGGTGTCCGCGATAGGCGTCACATTGGAGTAATCAGGGTCGATTCCACATTCCGCCTCCCATTCGTGATCCCAGAAGAAAAGTGCACCGTATTGCTTTCCTCTCGTTGCAATGCAAATGAGGTTTCCAAAGGGATCGCAGGCTATCGGAAACAAATCGTTTGGTATTCGGCCTTTGTAGACCTTGCGTTGCTCCGTGATGCTGTAATTCTTCTCAAGACCTATATGGAAGAACCTATTTACCGACGATCCCGCTTGTTGTCCCTTGAACTCAAACACATCTGGCTTTGGGAGGCCCCCGTTGTGCTTGATCAAGAATGCTCGGTAATCCCGCGGAAGTCGAACTTCCCATTCCATCTCGCAAATGGAAACTACGAATTCGTCTATAGGCCCCTTCGATTCAACGATTTCAACCATGACGGTTTTTCACATTCCTAAATTGAAGAGTTCCGTCGGGCCAGTCGTTGACCTGCCTTCACTATTTCGATGCCGTTATCGCGACACTTAATACAAGAGCAACAGATAATCTAGGCGGATCATCGATCTGCTCTACCTGTCTCGCCCGCCGATTAAGTCTCTTAAAGGCTCCCAATCCGATCGATCAATCCCTATGCTCTCACAAACACCACGGACATCTTCGAATTCCTTCTCAGTCAAGCTAGCATCGTACTCAAAAAGCTGTGCGCATAAGTCTTCAAGAGCGATTCCCCATTCAGCGTGCTCCAGCAAGTTACGAATTGAATCAACATCGCTTTGCCTTAGTCTGTCGTGGAAAATATCGAGAAGACGCGCAACCTCGTTTTCGATGTGGTTTACCAAGGGTTATTCCTTCTGTCGCTGTAATCCAATAGCCGCTGCATTCTGGTTTCGATCGAACCACCTTCGCTCTTGTCACTCTACCAGGCGAACCTTCGGCGCGACGGTAGCTGCACGTTTTACATATTCGTCGATCAGGCCTTCGTCGAGCTTTTCGTATAGCTCGACGACCTGCCGAGGATGGTAGTCCTTGCGCAAATACAGTTTGGCATCGTCAACATCCCACTGCGGTGTCGCATCGATTGCACCCTGATCCACCAACTTCAATACTTCGACGAGCGTATCAATGCCTGCGAGGATAGCCTTACAGCCTATGGTATGCGGCATGTCGCCCGGTGCAATGTCGGGTCTGGCGTGTTTGTAGATAGCTCCACTATCGATCCCCGCATCAATCTTGTGTATCGTCGCTCCGACGTATTCGGGCTCGCCATTGAGCAGCGGGTAAAAGTTTGTCCCGGTTCCCCGGTAATAGGGTGACAATCCCAGGTGCATGTTGATCATTCGATCGGGCCAAGCGCTAAGCAGCGGTTCTTTGATTAGATTTGTGCCGTAAACAACAACGGTATCCACACCCGCACTCTTGAGGAATTCCAGTGTGTCATGCGAGTTCAGCTCACTCGAACCAATACGCCGAACTCGACGAGCAGGACAATCCACGAGCGCCTCACTGTTGGCACCGAAGAAAATCTCTTCCTGTTTGGATCGCTTTTCAAAATGTTGTTCGACTATTTCTCTTTCCCGCTGAGTCAGATCATACCCGGCGAGATTGGCAGGACTGTAGCCTGTGTCTTCATACATAACGGCGACGACATTGACATTTCCACTTAGCGCCTGAGCGAAGTAACGGTGTCGCGTCGCACCTGCGGTGAGGATGCCCACATTCATCGCTTATTCTCCTGGTAATCAAATCAGTAAGCTGGCTTAGCCTTTGCTAATCAAGAACAGTATCTTTCAAATCCTCGCCGAGTGCTTCACAAGACGATCGTCATATAATAAACGCCCTCGTTGGTTGCGTACCGTAGTTTCGCGACGATCTCTCGAATGTAAACATGAAACTCACGTCAATTCAAGATGGTCCGGATGCTGCTCTTCGATCCTTATTCTTCCGCTCTACATGGCCTTTATCACTTGAATTTTAGGTGTTTTTTCGCTACCATCTAGCCAAGGTTTGATCGGGGAAAGATACAACTTGAGGAAGGATGACCACACCGCACTGGTATCGCTACATGCTCCATCCGCGCCGCGTTTCCAGTTTCAGCTTGGTAATGCTGGCGCTGGCCAGTCTATTGATCTCGAACCCGGCACTTGCCGGACCAAGACCCAACTTTCAAGGCTTAGGCGATTTACAAGGAGGTAGCCTACTCGGCGCCGCCCAGGCGGTTTCGGCTGATGGTTCAGTCGTCGTGGGATATAGCGATTCCGCATCAGGCTTTGAAGCGTATCGCTGGACCTCCGGCGGAGGGATGGCAGGTCTTGGCGACCTTCCCGGCCCAGGCTTTTTGAGCGTCGCGTATGGCACATCGGCAGACGGATCGGCCGTCGTAGGCCAAGGCACTTCAGCATCCGGCTTTGAGGCGTTCCGCTGGACTTCGAGCGGCGGCATGGTCGGCCTTGGAGATCTGCCCGGTCCCGGCTTCTCAAGCCTTGCAACTGCAACATCGGCGGATGGCTCCACCGTCGTCGGATGGGGCAGTCCCGCATCCGGGACCGAAGCATTTCGCTGGACGTCTGGCAGCGGCATGGTCGGCTTGGGCGGCCTAACCACCAGCCCCTTTGTCAGTCTCGCCAACGATGTCTCAGATGACGGATCGGTTATCGTCGGAGGATCCACATCGGCATCCGGGTTTGAGGCGTTTCGCTGGACTACGGGTGGCGGCATGGTCGGCCTTGGAGACCTCCCAGGTGGGAGCATTTCGAGTAGTGCCAATTCATCGTCATCTGACGGATCAGTCATTGTGGGTATTTCCGCTTCCGCTGTTGGCAATGAGGCGTTTCGCTGGACCTCGGGAGGAGGCATGGTTGGTCTCGGCCACCTGCGCGGCGGGAGTTTCAACAGCTCCGCGTTTGATGTCTCGGGCGACGGTACGGTCATCGTCGGGGAAAGTGTTTCTGCTTTCGGCGGTGAGGCGTTTATTTGGGATTCAGCGAACGGCATGCAAAGCCTTGAGGATCTGCTGACAAACGACATGGGCATGAACCTGGGAGGCTGGGAATTGACCATCGCCAGCGGCATTTCGGCCGACGGAAGTACAATCGTAGGTCGCGGGATCAACCCCAGCGGATTTACCGAATCCTGGATCGTGACCATCCCCGAGCCTGGCACGCTTTCGCTTTTGGCACTCGGCGGCTTGGCGATTCTCCGCCGAACGCGGCGCGTCCAGCCAATCCTACCGGACAATCACTGATCAAATCTAACACGCACATCCGAGCGATATCGACGGGCTTATCCCTTTTGGCCGTTTGGTTATTCTGAGTCGGCGATATACAATAAGAAACGAGAATTCTTTAACTCTGTAGAGAGATACAATATGGACTTTTTCGCGCAATTCGAAATAGCGGAGATTTTGGGGTGGCTGCTGATTCTGTTCGGCGTGGCGTTTTCGTCCGGCATCAGGTTTTAGAGCGCGCTCTATTCAAGCGATCACTTCGGGAGAAACTAATCCCGTACTTGTTTGTGACAACCGGCTCGTTTGATCGGTCACGTCTACTACGCTTCGTCGGGTGAAAAAAGCGTTGGATTGCGCCCGCTCGGACTTCAAACGGAGACACCATCGAGCAACGCTCGCTCCCGGTCTCCCAAAGGAAGCGTCCGGATCGCCTGCCTCGCTTTCGGCGTCATCTTTCGCAGTGTCCCCTGCAAGACGCGGAACATTTTATTTTCATCCCAATCGTCCACGTAATCGACGAGCTTCATCTCAATGAATGCCAGACAATCGGCATCTTCCAAAGCAGCGGCCTCGTCATTTTCCGGCCAATTGTCCTTTGTCGTCAGCGCACGCACTTTGGAGACCGCTTCCGCATCGTATCCAATATCTACCAAAATTTCTGCCAATTGATCGGCATGGTATGTAGCCAGAGCATTCCGCCACGCGTGATACCCCTTGGTTGTTTTTGGATATTCGTCCCGCGGAATGCACCAACGGCGGACCGTGTGGCCCCGGGCTGCGAGCAGCAGCGAGGCCGAAGGAGCGGGTACGAGTTTTTGTACCCAAGCATAGACACACTTGGAAAAAGCCAGCTCGCGAGGCAATGTCTCACCCGCAAACACCGTCGTTCGCGGGTCCTGGCTGTTAGCCGCGTCAATTTTCTGCAACGCATCAAGAAGCAACTTGTCGCTGGAATCAGACATTCGTCCATTCACGCCCTTCTGTCACACCCCGCGAAAACTGAGAACAAGGCAGAAAGGCCTTACTCCGATGGCGGCTTCGGATCATTCGGTTTCCCGTCGCCCCGTTGATCGCCTTTCCCTCGTCTCCGCCGACCTCTACTGCGACTGCGACGTCGAGGGGGCTTCTCAGACTCTTGCTCCGATTTCGGAGACTGGCCTGTGACACCATCTTCACTTTTCTTCTCGCCTACATCTTTAGGTTCGCTTTTTTTCAGGTGCTTTGGCTTGTCTCGCGAATCATCGGGTCTCGGCTGGCCGCGCCTCGAGTTCCCCCTGTTTGTCGTTGACTTGGGATGCCCGGGACGACTGCCTCGTCGAACATCTGGCTTCTTGCCCTCTTCCTGCGGAGGCGGGGCAGGAATGCCCACTTCCTCAATATCTTCCGCAACTACGGTGATGAGCTTATTCGCATCGGTGCGAATTTGAACAAGTTGGGTCAGAATCTGCCGGTTGCGCACAACGCCGTCACCGTGCTTGGTTCGGATGCGCACGCCGTTTCTTGGCAACAACTTGTCCAACTCCTCGTAACCGATATGCTCATAGCGAAGGCAGCACTTCAAACGACCGCACCGCCCGGACACCTGAGAAGGGTCTAACGTAGCTTTTTGAACCTTAGCCATCCTCATGCTGACAGGTCGTAGCGTCTTGAGGAATACCTTGCAGCACACCTCTCTGCCACAACTTTCAAAATCTGCCTGGAGCCGGGCTTCGTCGCGTGCGCCGACCTGCCTCATTTCGATACGGGTTCGGTATTCCGTCGCAAGTTCTTTAACCAAAGACCGAAAGTCCACTCGCTCCGAAGAGGCGAAATATAAAATGATCCGCTCGCCACCAAAGAGGCATTCACACTCGGTAATCCCAATCGCCAGCTTGAAGCGGTCCGCGGTATCTTGAGCAAACCGCAAGCGAGCGCGCGAATCGGCTTTGATATGCGCATATTCTGCCAGATCCGTGGCAGTAGCCTCGCGTAGAATGCGACCTGCCTCAAAGATAAAGGAATCTTCTCCGCAAGTGTCCACCCACGCACGCATCTGGTCTCTGGTGACGGACTTGTCGCACCCACTGCATGTCTGCGACACCTGTTCGCCAATTTCGATTCCACGTTTCGTTTGAATAACAACCTTCGCACCACAGGTGAAACGCATACCCGGTGCGTGCGAAAACTCGCCGATATAACGCATGTAGCCAAAACGTACGGCGGTCGTCGGATAGATCTTCTCAAGACCATTTCCACACTGGCTGCCGCCGCTGTCGTCACCAGAACCGCATTGTCCGCAGCCACCCGCCGAACGTTTGGACGACCCCGGTGTCGCAAACGCTTCAAGGTTGAGCTGACTTAATTCGACCATGTCCAAAACCTCTAATGGCTATTCTTCGATTGTGACTCAATGTACCCGTTCAAAGGGCCAATACACAATCACAAGACTACTAATGCATTGCATTGTAGCCGCTACGGCAACACTGAACAAACTGCTCTCATCTAATTCCAAATACCAATCGTTTCATGCGCGGGCAGGCAGCTGGAAGTGCACCTCGCTGCGCAGCCTCAAGATAATCTTCACTAGTACGATCGCGCGTTACGATCAGGACATCGCGGCGGTCGAAGCCTCTTCCACACCAGCTACGAACACGTCAACCTCTTCGCGTAGGTTATAGAACGCAAACGATGCGCGTACCATCTCTTCGCAGCCGAATCGACGCAATAAAGGCTGCGCGCAATGATGACCGCTCCGTACCGCGATCCCATTCTGGTCAAGGATGGATGCAATATCGTGTGCGCCCATGCCGTCGATCGTGAAGGAAATGATTGGAACGGACACCTCAGCCATTCCGAGAACTTTCACACCCGGGATTCCCGCAATACCTGCGCGTGCAGCTTGCAACAGGTCAGCCTCGTGTTTTCGCAGCGCATCGAAATCAATTCTCGAAAGATATTCGACCGCCGCACCCAAGCCAATCGCACCCGCGATATTCGGCGTGCCGGCTTCCAATCGATGCGGCAGCTTCGCGTATTCCGCACGATCAAAACTCACCGACTGAACCATCTCTCCGCCACCTTGATATGGAGGCAACTGTTCCAGCCATTCTCGTTTTCCCCAAAGAACGCCTATCCCGGTAGGCCCAAACATCTTATGGCCTGAAAAAGCGTAAAAATCACATCCAAGAGCTTCGACATTCACACGCAAATGCGGCATCGCCTGCGCGCCATCGACAATGACAACGGCGCCGCAGCCGTGTGCCAACTCAACTATTTTCTCTACAGGATTGATCGTACCGATCGCGTTTGACACATGGGCGACAGCTACCAACTTAGTCCGTGAAGACAAGAGATTCGAAAAACTCTCGATACACAATTCTCCCTCTTCGGTAACTGGAACGTGCTTCAAGACCGCCCCCGTCCGCTCGCACAACATCTGCCAGGGAACAATGTTGGAATGGTGTTCCATTTCGGTGACAAGAATCTCGTCACCTCTGGATACATGATGCATCCCGATGCATTGCGCAACCAGGTTGGTGGCTTCAGTGGCGCCGCGAACAAAGATAATTTCTTCCGGCTCTCGCGCGCCGATGAACGCCTGTATCTTGGCGCGAGATTGTTCGTACGCATCGGTCGCACACCGACCTAGTGCGTGGACGGCTCGATGTATGTTCGCATTGCTCGTAGTGTAGAACTGAACAATCGCCTCAATAACCGCAGCCGGCTTGTGTGTCGTAGCTGCGTTGTCCAAATAAACTAGAGGTTGATTCGATGCCCGGACGTGAAGATTTGGGAAATCCTGTCTTATCTGCTCGGCATTGAATGGCCGATCTTCGGGTCTAATACCTTGGCAACGTATTGTCGATTTGGATTGCCCAGGCATCGATTCCCCCCGCAAGACTCTTGACGTTTGTAAACCCTTTTTCGATAAAAAAACGAGCTGCGTCAAGACTGCGGATACCGTGGTGGCAGTACGTCACAATAGGCGTGTTTCTGGGCCACGATGCAAGCATATCATCCACCAACGTTTGCGAAACAGGCAACGCCCCCTCGATCCGAACGACTTCCTGCTCTTCAGCCTCTCGAACATCCAGCAGCTTCAATTCTTCATGGCCCTGCCGTAACTCAGCCAATTCACCCGGCGATATTTGAAGCCCTGCGTCTTCCACACTCGATACGTTCATGCAGCAATCCTTCGTTCCACTAATTACACTTCGACCCGAAACACTTGCGAAAGAACTGACTCACATCTAGCCCGCTTCAAGTGCCGATGACTTGACATCAATTGTGGTATCGTTCTTGCCGCCCATTTGTGAATCGTTACCCAGCACGTCTCTGCAAACCGTCAACGATACAGAGTCCCACGCAAAATCATGCAAAGAGACTTTCCCCAGGAAACCACGAATCACATCCTGCAATTTGCGAATAGGAGTTTGAATGTCACAATTATCGCCTAAGTCGCATTGGAATTGTTCAGCCCCGTCTTCGAGGTCTTCGCAACACCTGGTAAGCTGGATTCGACCTTCGACCGTTTCTATGATTTCCAAAACACTAACCTCAGCAGGTGCATTGGCAAGCTTATAGCCGCCGCGTGCTCCACGGACTGAAACCAGGACACCTTCGCGAGCGAGTTGGTTCAGTACATTGGTGAGAATCGGAAGTGGAGCGCCAAGTTGAGACGCAAGGTCTCTCGCACTAATCAACGGTGCGTTGCTGCGAGCCATTCTCGAAAGTGCAACCAACGCATAATCAGTTTTTCTGGTAAGCGCCAACAAGACTGAATCCTCCCCCCGACCACTACTCGCATCGTTCAAACAAGAGTCGAAACCAAGCTGGCAACATTCTAATGCATTAGCGGATCAACCGAAAGCGTCTGACGCAACTTAGCCAGCGCGGCTTGTTGTATTTGTCGAATGCGTTCCTTACTGAGTCCCATAAACGCACCTATTTCACCAAGCGTTCGCCCATTGCCGCCGTCCATCGGGAATCGCCAATCCAATACAGCCGCTTCCCGTGCCGTCAAATTGTCGCCATTCTTGCGCAACGATTGACTCACCCGATCCATCCGCATCGTCAATCTTCGGTCCGTTCTAACCATCGGCTCAAGCCAATCTTCATGTTCAGTTGAAAAGCGTTGATTATATTTCTGTGTCTTCTTGTTGACATAAATGAATGCACGAACAATCGCATTGCAAGCGTAGGTGCTGAATTGGAACCCTCTACTCGGGTCAAACCCTTCGACGGCTCGAACAAGCGCCAACGATGCTTCACTCACAAGATCGTCACGGTCACCTATTCGAACTTTGATTCGATGGAGCATGGAATACACAAGTCCCTGGTTCTCCGTCACCAAGTGATTTCGAATCGTCGTCCATCTCCGATACCATACACGTTCGCCAAGCCCCTTTGTACCCTTTTCCCCGGAACAACGTAAGCCTGCTTTTTGCGCGCAAATACGGAGCGCCTCGAACATGGCACGCTCATCAATGTCGAACTCCGCCGTCGACCGGTTCGATACATGGCCTGCAACCATTTTCGCAAACAGGTCAGAATCCTGAGCGTCACGAATCTCTGAAACTGAACGCGCCAGCCGGTTACCCCGAAGCGCCGGCGAATTCAGATTGCCCACTGATTTTTGGACGACCATCGACTACCCCTTTCTTTGCATTTCAAAACCAAAGAAGCGCCCGAAATGAATACTTTACTATTTCGGTGGCAATTACTTATATACCACCAATTCGGTTGAGATTCAAGATTTTCGACAGAAATTTTTGGGATTAATCAAATTTCGAGAAGAGCCGGGACAGACGCATCACCAATTCACAGCCCCATCGCAGGATCACGGAAAAGTCGCACGAAACGAAAATTGTGCTTAAAATGCTCATATTCAATGAATATTTGCCTGCTGACACCGGCTGGAAGGAAGTCTCGCAAAGGGAATCGAGTCACGGCGTTGCGTTATGCATCCCTGCTACGGCGTCTGGGACATCGTGTTTCCATGCCCGAAGAACTGGGAAATGCTCCTGTTGACGTGTTGATCGCACTTCATGCCCGGCGTAGCGCCGATGGGTTGCAGCAATTCGTAGTCGATCATCCGAGTAATCCCAGCGTCTTGGTTCTGACTGGCACTGACGTATACCCGGATATCAGCAGCGACCCTGTCGCGCAGCAATCGATGGAACTCGCTACGAGATTGGTGGTTCTTCAACCCCTTGCGATGGACCGCCTGCCGCCCCACATTCAAGACAAGACTAGGGTCATCTATCAATCCGTCCCGTCACCTGATCACCAAACAGCTCGGAGCAATTCAACCTTTGAAGTTTGCGTGATTGGCCATCTCAGGGACGTGAAAGACCCTTTCCGAACAGCACTGGCAGTCAAACTTTTGCCGGACAACTCCACTCTTCACGTCACCCATGCAGGCGAAGCGCTTACACCTGACATGAAAAAAAAGGCGCAAGCTGAAAACGACACGAATCCCCGATACGATTGGCTAGGCTTGGTTCCGAGAAGCCGAGCGATGAACATTCTCGAGCGATCTCGGTTGCTGGTACTCAGTTCACTCTTGGAGGGCGGTGCCAATGTCATCTCCGAAGCACTCGCCGCCTCGGTCCCAATCATTTCGTCGAACATACCAGGATCGGTCGGTATTCTGGGAGCAGATTATCCCGGATATTTTCCAGTCGAAGACACCGAGGCATTAGCTCAACTCCTTGGACAGGCCGAGATGGATGAGTCGTTTTATCAGACGCTCCAAAACCATTGCGAGTCGCGAAAGCACCTGATCGATCCCGCCCGCGAGCTGCGATGCTGGTCGGAGTTGCTCGCCGAGCTTGGTTAGAACAAGCTCAATTCTAGTGTAGCGTTCGGATGCACTTTCTACTCGCGAAATAGACGGTTTCGGTGATACATTTGACCGTTCGCTGCTACAGCCCACCCATGGAAGCGAGGAAGCTACCACGAGGCCTCCAATTCATCGAAGTCAAATGCTGAATATCGGTCGAAACCAGCAGGCTCGTTCTCACCATCGGACGTCAGAATAAACCGCTTGCAACCGAAAAATCGCTTGTTTATCAGGTTTTTCAGTATTCTGGCATACATCTTGCTACATTTCCACTCGGTCATATCCACCAATATGCGGATGCGGTGTATCCGGATCGAGGCCCTTTGGAGGCGCATTCGATCTGCGATTCAGGCCGCACAAATACCCTGATTCTGATGATGGGGAAGAGGAGAAAGCAAATGGAAACCGAAGTTCACGACAAATCAGCAGCCACGTCACTCGAATTGCCAACAATACAAGACGCTTCCACCGGAAAGGTCGATGCGGCTGCGGAATGGCGACATTGGCTTACGGGCATGACGCTGGGCTTGCTGCTCTTCGAGACCATTACCGGATTGGCGATTTATCTGCTTCCGTTTTCGGTCTTCAACCAATTCGGTGTCATCTGGCACACCGTGGCTGGTGTTGTCATGGTCGTACCGGTCGGATGGTATCTGGGACGGCACTGGTGGCTGCGATTCCGTGGTAAGTTCAACCATTTCCAACTCCTGGGGTACTTATCCGCCATCCTTCTGTTGGCACTTTTTGTCACCGGCTTCGTGCTGACCTGGCAGGCGGCCTTTGGGACCCGGATCGACTATGTCTGGAGTCAGTTTCATCTCGTCACAGGCTTGATATTTGTTTTCGCCATTCTCGCTCATGTAATCATGCTATGGAATCGTAAGGTAAACGCCCCGGAAGCAGCAGCCAATCTAGGACGAGGGAAACGCTCGTTCCTCTTTCAGTTCGCCGCAACGATGGTTGTTCTCATGGCGGTTCATATTGGCACGGCCGCGTTTCACAAAGAACCACCGACTGTCAACGAGTTCCCAGATGACTACAGTTGGAAGTTCGGCAAAGATCGCCCCTTCGCACCAAGCCTCGTACGAACGGTTAGCGACTGGGCTTATGATGCGACGACGCTGGCAGGCTCCGCTGGTTGTGGGACAAGCGGTTGTCACAGTGAAATCGCCGACGAATGGGGACCCAGCGCGCACCGCTACGCCTCATCAGACGTCGCCTTTCAAGCAGTTCAAAGGCTCATGCTCGACGACGTCGGCGCCGAAGCAACTCGTTACTGTGCAGGCTGCCACGATCCCGTAGCCCTTTTCTCCGGAAACAAAAACATCAATGTTGATGGGCTTACTTCAGTCGGCGCAGACGAAGGGGTCTCGTGCATCATCTGTCACTCAATCGTGCAGGCGGACGTCCGTGGCAACGCAGACTATACCCTCGAGCAGCCAATCCGATATGTAGGTGCAAGAAAAGAGGGCAAGCTGAATAAATGGATCAACGACTTCCTGATTCGAGCCTATCCAGAGCAGCATAAGGCCTCTTTTGCGAAGCCGCTCTATAAGACTGCCGAATACTGTGCCGCATGCCACAAGCAGTTCATCGACGAAGAAGTCAATCAAATCGGATGGGTTCAGCTTCAAAACCAATATGATAACTGGCGCAAAAGCCGATGGTATCACGAAGGCGACGCAACCAAGACAGTGCAGTGCCGCGAGTGCCACATGCCCCTACTCGACTCAAACGACCCTGCAGCGGGAGATACAAGCGACTACTACCGGACAGCAAGCGACGGCAAACATCGCTCCCACCGGTTCCTGGCTGCGAACCAGGTTATGCCTGCGCTGATGAAGCTGCCCGGTGCGGATGAGCACATCAGGCTGACGGAAGCCTGGCTTCGAGGCGAAATCGAAATCCCTGAAATAGCCGACAAGTGGACCGCTGGCCCGGTAATCAAACTGGATCTCACCGGGCCGGAGAGTGTCAAGCCCGGAGAGGCCGTTGATATTCAAATCATCCTCACAAACAACAAGACTGGGCATAGCTTCCCAACGGGACCGCTGGACATCATTCGAAGTTGGGTGGAATTGACGGTTACGGATGAAAAGGGGGAGATTGTATACGAAAACGGTAAACCGGACGCGGAAGGCGTCATGACGGAAGATACACTCGTCTTCAAGGCCGAGGGGATTGACAAATACGGCAAAGACATCGATAAGCACAATCTCTGGGAAATGGTCGGCGCACAGTTTAAACGGACACTCTATCCCGGATACAGCGACACAGCGACGTACTCTTTTAGTTGTCCCGGATTCTCGACGCCAGCCGTCCCAAGACCGGAGGCCAAGGAAGATGCCATGGCTTTTGATGCACCTAACGATTCAGGCGAACTTCGTGTGACAGCCGTGCTCAATTATCAAAAAGCTGATGCCGCGTTCCTGGACCGTCTGTTTGGTAAAGAGGCAGGAATTCGAACACCAATCACACAGATATCCGAAGACAATCTAACCATTCGCGTGGAGCGATAACGAGTGGCGGGATGGAATAAACGCCACAAGTTGATCGCGCGTTGGATGCTGGCGAGCAGCGCGATTGCATCCGTTGCTATCGTGTGGACCATCGCAATGCGCAAGCCAGCCGATGAGGCGGTTATTCCAGGCGCAGATGTCGAAGGGTTGACGGCTGTCCTGAATCGCGATTCGCCTGCGATTGATTGCCCAATTCGATTCGACGATGTCACGGATCGCGCGGGTGTAGAATTTCGACATTTTCCAAACGAACGCGAGTCGCTATTGCCGGAAGACATGGGATCGGGAGTGGCGTGGGGAGACTACGATAACGACGGCTTTATCGACCTCTTGCTAGTCAACTTCGCTCACAGCGTTCTCCCGGAGAAAGCCAAGCCAAAACCAGCCGGTCGAACACGCCTATATCGAAACGTCGACGGACAACATTTTGAGGATGTTTCGGATCGCGCGGGCATACTGTTTGCCGGTCTGGGAATGGGCGCTTCATGGGGCGATTACGACAACGATCGCGATCTCGATCTTTACATCGCAGGGCTGGGTCGCAATGTACTATACCGAAACAACGGCGACGGAACCTTTACCGATGTAACAGACTCTTCAGGCGCACAGGACGTTCGTTTTGGGGCGGGATGCACATGGGCGGATTTTGACCGTGACGGCTATATCGATTTGTATGTCACGAACTACGTCAATTTCGTATTTCGCCCCCAAGACCGAGACGCCAGGAAACCTCAATACTCAACAGAACAACCCTACACGCTGAATCCATCCGCATATGAACCACAACCAAATTCCCTCTTCCGCAACAACGGCGATGGAACTTTCACCGATGTCGCCGCAAAGGCAGGTATTGATAACCCTGAAGGTCGAAGCCTTTCCGCTGGTTGGGCAGACATGGACAACGACGGCTGGCCAGATTTATACGTTGCTAACGACGTTTCAAACAACGGCGTCTTTCGCAATCGTGGAGATGGCACATTTGAAGATGTCGGACCTTCGTCACTAGCTGCAGACTATCGCGGCGCGATGGGTATTGCGTTCGCGGATATTGACAACGACCTGGACCTCGACCTACTGATTACCCACTGGATCGCTCAGGAAAACGCTTTGTTTCGGAACATGACGCTGGACGCCCTGCTCGGGAACTCGAAAGACAATCGCCTCTGGTTCATGGATCACGCCGACGACCTTGGTCTTGGTCAGATATCGCTCGATATGGTTGGGTGGGCAACTGGCTTGAGCGACCTGGACAATGACGGCTTGCGCGACCTTTGGCTTGTCAACGGCAACACACTCGAACGCATTGAGGATCATTCACAGCTTGAGCCACAGCCTTCGTTTATTTTCTGGAACTTAGGCAATAAGGGCTTTGCCGACGTCGCGACACAGGCATCCAGCACGTTCGCAAGTCCGCATGTCGCCCGTGGCGGAGCCCACGCAGATTTCAACCGCGATGGTCTGGTTGACATCGCCGTC
>JAJDEA010000056.1 GCA_029260035.1 Phycisphaerae bacterium | reverse complement strand
ATGAGCGAGACAGGAACCGAGTTGCCCGCGGGCAACTCATTCGCAGCCAAACTCGACCAACTAGAAAACAAGCACGTGCCTTCCGGCGCAATTTCAAACGCTTGCAGCCAAGCTCAAAGGTTGCTCTGCGCACTCACGTATACGGGTTCCAAGAAAGAGACGGGAATGGGGCTTCGTTGTCGGAAGCGACCGAAGCCTCACCCATCCACTTTACGAGTTCTACTCAATTACAAAAATAAGACGGTAGTCCTCTCGACTAAGTGTCCACTTCAGATCCAGGCCGTTGCGTCTTCCCACTTTCTGAGTCACCGCCCGTATCTCCGCGCTTTGACGGCCAAAACGTTGCAACTCGCAACCCGTGAACTGGTCCAATTTGGACCGCGAAAGTGGCCGAGTTTCAGCCGCGATCGACAGATTGCGCCTTCGACCAACATGATCACGGTCAATTCGTCCTCAATCGTCTCCATTTTAGGCATCCGGGCCGACGAGAATCCCCCACATCGATTTCTAGCGCGCTAGCAGGCGCTGTGTGGCGCGATCGCCATCAGCGCGACACCAGAGAGCGCCCAGGAACGATTGCGCGATGGCGCGCAGATTTCGCGCTTCTGTAGCGCGCCACCTGTTTGCGGGGCGCTGGCGCGGAAAAAGACTCGCGCGTGACAAGTGAGAGTGGGTATGGTTGTTGATTATCGGCCCAGGGGCGAAACGCTGTGGGCCGATTGCCGCCTATGCTTGTCTGGACGAAAGAAGTTCGCTTCGCTATCAACGGCGGCGCCTGACGACATTACTCACGACTTCCAGGCATGATTCTTCCTCTTGAAATTCACCCGACTCCTCGTCGTCGTAGCTTTTTTCATGATTCCTCCTCTTCGTCAATCGCCCCCAACCCGCCTTGAGGACTCCACCGACGGTGGCGATGACAAGCAAGATAAAGATTTCCGCACCCAAATCAACCCAATCATTCTCACCTCGTTTTGGAATGTTTGCCGGGCCAAGCATGTTTGCGCTCACAAAACGAAAAGACGCGACTGAACTTTGGAAGGCATGATCGTGCTGCGCATACCACGCTCGCTCACGATCTGTCGTGGTGCTAATCCGAAAAAGCAGTCGCTTTCGAACGACGTAGTAGGTGCGAGAGTAAATCTCAATTGACGGAGATCTTCCGTCGACGAGGAGCCAAATCGCGTGCTCACCTCCAACTAGAGTCCTACCAGAATCGAGCAAGACCATTTCTGAACCAGGAGATTCACTCTTGCAAAACTCAAACATCACGGCTTCGCTGACTTTCCAGACATCGTTGCCTAAACCCATCGAGTTCCGCGGGTAAGCGGTGACTGAAATTATCGCGAGATGGGAATGTCCATTTTGAATGAGAGAAGGATAGGAGTTCCCTTCATTGTACACTGCCTTGATGATAGTGTTTTCCACCCGACTGCTCTTAATCTGCCATCCTGCCGGAAAGCCGATCGCAAAACCATGTTCCTTATTGGTATACGTTTCAGCGCAGAGTGGCACGACGGTGAGCGAAACGGTGACTGCAGCGATAAATCAGACAACGACGCATGACCACCCTCCGTTGAACGGCCCCTGCCCTGAAGCCAATGTAGGTCAGAGCCCAACTAACCGGCCTTGCAAACGGTTTTCCGGGCCGCGGAGAGTAACAGATGTCGCCTGCTGACATATCCCCAGTTTCAAATCGTTCTCCTATCGCGTGGTGCTTGCACTCAACCCCAATATCGCTTGCGCTGCCGTTCAATACGCAACACAGCGTGGCCTCTCACATCGCCCGGGCGACGGTATCTGCAATTGGCCCAACGAGCCTGACTCGACTTGCATAATTCCCGCCGGCACGCACGCATGGTGGCGAAGGCGATGATGCTTTAGTATCCGCTTGGAATGCCTTTTACGCAGTACGGACAGGTCTCTTTTCCATTTCCGTCGCATTTGGGGCACGATTTTCTCTGTCGCCTTGAAACAATTAGCTTGTCACCGGTGATTGGATTTGTCCCGATCACGTTTTTCACAGGATCGGCGGGAATCGAACCACCAGAACACGACTTGTCACGACAGTCAATTAACGCGAGGCCATGGCAAACCAGACAAAGCTTGTTTTCAAGAGCAAGACCGGTCGCGGCGTCGAAATCCTCGATACGAGGTATGAATAGCCATCCCTTATCGGGGAGGCTGTCGTTGCTGCTTTTTGCACGGATCTGGGTTACTAGTTTGTCAAAATGACGTTTGTCTCGTACCAAAAAGAATACTTTGCCCCGCTCAATCCCGCGAATCAATCGTTGAGCCGAGAGATACCATAACATGGTCCTTTCAAAAGGCGCGCACCAGCAAGGCGCAACACACGCACTCGCTGGCGCACTAAAATGGTGAGTGATTAAGAGCTGCCTGTTGGCAGTACAATCAATTAAGAATGTGCCCGGATCAACGGTAGGTTATTCAACCCAGCCGGGCACCGGCCGCTCCCTGGCGGACCTGGTAGGTGGTCAAATCAAATTGACCGCCGAGACCTCCATGACAACAATACTTTCAATTCCGTGATTGATATGTTGTAGAGAGGTCGTTTGACACGTTTGGTCCACGGTCTGAAAAAGTATTTGCTTCCGCTCGCGAAAATGAGCGAGTGATACAAACTGGTGCGTGTTATGATTTGGTTTTGACCGCGTCCCGCCCAGCGTTTTTTTCCCACCAATCAATGCCTGCGACCCCAGAACATCCCACGATTTCAAGACGCACGGCAATCCAAGCCGGCACGGTTGGGTTAATGGGACTGGGGATGAATCGCCTGGATCAACTACGAGCCAACGATTCAGATGCGAAACCCAAGGCATGTATCTACATTTTTCTTAGTGGCGGTTTGTCGCAACATGACAGTTTTGACTTGAAGCCGCACGCTCCCGGTGACGTGCGTGGCGAATTTCAGCCGATCGCGACTCGTTCAACAGGGGTGCAGATTTGCGAACACTTGCCAATGTTGGCGGAGCGAAGTGAGTATTGGTCGCTTGTGCGTTCGTTAACACATCCATTCAACGAGCATTTCGAAGGCCACATGGTGATGCTGACAGGGCGCACTCAACTACCGCCTGGCTTTCGAGCGGGACAGCCCAAACCGACGGACTGGCCCTCGATCGCGGCGGTGTCGGGCGACGTGACAACTTCAAATGGTAATTTGCCTTCGGCGGTGGTGTTGCCCGAAATCCTGAAGAATCCAGCAAGCCGAATCGCGTCGGGACAGTTTGCTGGAATCATGGGTGCGCGACGAGATCCATGGTTCGTGGAAGCGTCGCCATTCCAAGGCCGCGCCTCCACCGGTGCGTTCCCAACATACAGTTTCAATCACTTGAAAGAAGCGTATGTAAACACGGACAATCTGAAATTCCAAGTACCGCATTTGAGTTTGCCGGAAGGACTGCATCGCGGACGACTAAACGATCGGACGCACTTACTAGAGGAGCTTGACCTCCAGCGGCAAGATTTGGAACATTTCTCGTCAGTTGATAACCTTGACCGTCATAGGCAAGCAGCCGTTTCATTACTGGCGGATCCAAAAGTGCAAGCCGCGTTTGATGTTTCTCAAGCTGATGACAAGACGCAAGATCGCTACGGGCGCAACAGCTTCGGCTGGTCGTTGTTAATGGCCAGACGCCTCGTCGAGGCTGGCGTGAATCTAGTACAAGTAAACCTCGGGAATTGGAACTCGTGGGACACGCACGG
>JAJDEA010000055.1 GCA_029260035.1 Phycisphaerae bacterium | reverse complement strand
TGCCAGTCGTTGGCCATGTTTGGGCAGTTGTCTACACATCCTTTGATTGGGCATGTGCCATTGCAAGCATTGAACACCCCGTCGCCCGGCCCACTGCAATGCTCCAATTCCCACTCGTAGGATGCCGCAGGCGCGGCATCTCGGCATTTCGTGTTGCAATCGATATTTAGCGGGCAAGCGCCCGAAGGTAAGCAAACATCCGGACATACAGCAGTCGAAAACGCCAGATGATTCCATTTGTCACTTCCCGGAGCGCCTTGATTGAGGCAATCGCAATGCGCATTATTGCTCTCGATGCGCAATTGTACGCCACGATCTTCAGTGGGTTTAGGTGGGCCGAGTTCCGAAAACGCTGCCCCCATGGGGTCGAAGTTATTCGTAGTAGGATTCAACCTCAGGACCTTGACTGAGTCTCTATTGCCTGCCCACTTCACGTTTGGATTGTTTTGGGAATCAATATCATAATGTACTGAAGAGTTGATCAGAATCTTGAGCGTAAACCACTTCCCGGTTTGGTATCCGCCGATTCTCGTCATTGGTGTTGAATAGTTCCAATTCCACGGAACATACTCCTCGATGAGAATGTCACCGTTGCCGTAGTAAGGAGAAGGATCGTTTAGATTGCCATCGCTGTTCGTAGGATCGTCGCGAAACTGCAAGTGAACGCGCATGGCTTCATCTGGATCGTCCTCGCATGGATTCAGGATGTACAAATCGTAAGTCGATCCAGCCAGGCCATTATCGACAAACAAATCGAGGTCGATGGCTACAACGCCCCAAGCACCCGGGTGGACTGTGCTGCAAGTATCGCCCCTTTCATAGGCGTGTTGTGGGATTTGAATGCCAGGCCCTTCGACAAACCAGGAGTAGCTGCCGTCCGACGCCTGCATGTCATCAAAGCCAAGCTCCAGAACCTGAGTGCCATCGGCCGGGTCAGCCATAATCCGTGCGCGTTGTTTTGATGAGTCGGCTCCAAAAACCCACCATCCCTTGATGTCATCAGCCTTGGCCTGTTCGTCAAACGTTGTCGTTGGATCAGCGGAATCTGTTATCACCCATGTATCAAAATCCTCAGAGAAGATGATCTGGTCGATTTCCTCGTCCACGGGTACAGGTGGGATCGATGGGCCGGCAATCTTGAATTCCGGATCACACAGGGCGGGCACGCCGTTGCAGACAGGTAATGCGGCGTCCGAGCCATTGCAGTCTTTTAATCCCAGCGCAACCTGCTGCGCTGCGTAGCAGAAATCAGATTCACCGTTGTTATCGCAGTCGCAGTCGCATTCCGGCTCGTTGGGGTAGCCGTCAATCCCGCATCCAAGTTCATCCTCCCATAGCGCGACCAGGCAATCGTCACCATCTGGACACTGATCGAGATCGTCGCACAGACCGTCCCCGTCGGCGTCCGTAATCGGCACGCTACACTCTGTCTGGCAGGCGTCACCAATCCCATCCCGGTTACAATCCTTCTGGTCGACATTTGATGTGAATGGGCAGTTATCGCAAATACGAAGCACTTGATCATTATCCGCGTCGTCGGCGTATCCCCAATCACACATCCACTGGGCAATAGTTTGACCGATCTGTTCCGAGGTACCCGGAAGCTTGTTGAGTGTCTGGCAGTCGAAGCAAATAATCGGTTCAATGCGTGCGAACCGACCGGGAGCTGCACCGGCGGCACTGTGTGTACATGGTCCTGATGGTTCACCGCTGGTGTATGGCCCCGGCCCCCAGTTGGCGATTTCCTTAAGGAATCCCTCGCGGTCGGGATTGTCCGGGTAAGACGGGTAAATTGGCGGGCCACTTGTCGGGTCAATCGGGTCACGTGTTGGGTAAGTGCTTTCGTTTGGGTTTTTACAATAATTAAGAGTTCCGTTGATGCCATACGGTGCTGTTTCCTCAAGCTCCAGACAATCCGGCACGATTGAAGTGTTGCTCCAATCGTAGCCAAGCCTGATGACCGACACCGTGTAGCCAAGCTCTCTCGCACGCCAAATCTGATAACGGATCGCACACGCCCGATTGCAGTTCGTATTCGGTTGATTTCCGTCACAACTGGATAGGCACCCGTGAAAAGTGACCGTTGGAGGATCCGGGCAGCCAGCGGAATCTAGCCAACGACAGTCACTCGGATCGTCTACAGCGTAGTCGTTGGGGGCGCACCGGTCAGGACCGAATGTTTCATCAATGTTAATGTATGGCAGTCTGTATTCGCCTGTGGTTAGGAGGACTATATGTTTGGGAATCGCGACGCCGGAGCTATCTGTTTGCGTGGCCCGTGTCTCCAAGAGCGATATGGCTTCATGGATTCCCATCTCCATCAGCTCAGCAGAATGATGAGCCGATGGCACCATCTCACCGACCATTTTCGTGAGAAAATTCTTTCCCGCCTTTGTGATGCGCTGCGGCCCAATCCAATCATAGGTCTCCGTGTATCCGGGCGCAGTAAGGCGAGGGAACTGAATGACGGATACTTCAAGATATCCATTCGTCCGAACCCGTCCCGGGCTCAGGAAGTCAACGATTCCCTGCTTGGCTAGATCGAAGTAGTTGGGCCCAACTCGCGGAAACATCGTCGGTGAACTATCGATCACGAACACAACCGATGCTTGCACCTGCTGAAGAAATGGCCCTCCTCCACCACCGCCACCGCCTCCGCCAACATTATCGCAATGGCTGTTGCCATCAACATCGATGTAACACGCGTTGGGTGCACCGTCATTGTATATTGGGCCGTACGCCACGGTTTCGAGAACTTTTGTGGCTGGTTCTTTCCCTTTTGTATTGAATGGCACCGCATACCAGGCGATGGTGCCCAACACGCCTGCAGCCAATACGGCTAGGAGAATTCGATTACCGGGTTGGTTTTGTCTGTTGGACATAATTCACCGTGTCTCTAGGGCTTGGCTGAGTGATCGCGCCTCTGCTGTGTTCAGCTCGATCGTCTTAACATCACTTCTGATCGGCAGTGGATTTCTTAGGGAATCCCCCGATCCGTTACCGTAACATCGGACGTGTCACTGGGTCGCTACAATTCGCACTGGGCCAAAATGTTTTGTATGAGCAAACTCAATTCAACGCCGGCGTGTATTTTTTGCGCAACATCCCCACGATTCGCCATTCCCTTGATCGTTGTGCGCGATATCGTATTGGGCAAACACACCATGAATGCCACATTGTTGCTACTGAAAATTCGTATGTCTCCGCGCTGGCATGAATCCATAAAAACGACGTACGATGGCTTACAAGGGTCCCATAAGTAGCTGCGCAGCCCAATCTTGCTATCTAGGCTGTTGCTCGATGGGAGCGTAGATGAGATAGCTAAGCGTCAACTCGGTGTCCCAAGTTCCCTTAAGCTGACCTTGGCTCTTGGAGAGTATAGCGTTGGACAAGGATAGCGCGGAATTGTTCTCAACGAGGTCGTACACGAATGATATGATCTGTTTGAGCGTGACACTCTCGAATGAAAGCCTGGCCTGGATTTTCTTGTACGGCGAATCGGGAACCCGAACGGGCGGCGCGGGGTCGTTGCGGACCCATCGTTGTTCGGAAATGCCCGCAAACTCCATGGCGCGTTTCACTTCTGCCAGCAGTTCGTCGTTCGGTCTCTCGCGATCCGTGGCGAGGCGGCGCGCTGATCGCAGGAATTGGATGGCTTGCGAGTCGTTTTCCATGCGAGCCATCTGGCGGCGCAGGGATCGATGGGAGTCTAGCTTCGATGCGACGGCACGGGACTCAATCCAACAGAACAAGACGAGCAGCAATCCAATGGACAGCGCTGTAGCAAGGCGCCGATTCGATTTAAGCTGTTCAACGATCCTGAGCATGCGACGACCTCGTTACAGTAATTTGAAAATCCACAGTCCCATCCTTGCGTAGTTTTGTCCGCGCTGGCTCGGCCATGAGTGTGGGGACTTGGTTCACAGCCTGTACGATACTTCCCGCACCGTTGTGGGAATTCGTGCGTCCTGTTAGGCGCAGACTTTGCGGATCGATCTGAAGCTGGGAAACGTTTACCTTGATCCCTTTCGGCAGCACGGCGACGACGTCTTTCAACAAGTCCACCGCCTCCAGGTTCAGGGTGGTCAGGTCACTGACCCCGTTTCCCCTCGATGCCGTCAGGCCTTCCAGTTTGATCCGCTCGGACTGAAGGCGAAGCGCTGGCGCAGCGGGTACGTCCTGCTCAGGAAACGCTTCGCGATAGATCCGCTGTTGGGCCGGTCGGATCTCGGCGATCGCTCTGGCCAGCGATCGCTCCTGAATCACAAGGCGAAGTGCCATGATCGACAGCAGAACGAGCACGAGCACGCCGCAGCGCCAACCGTACTGATGAACCGGCCGCCAGCGAACCGTCGAGCTTAGCTCGCCCCGACGAAGGTCGAGCGGATTTTCGAAGTCAATCGCACGCTCCATGATGCGATTAAGCGTCTGTTCTTTTGACCAGGCTTCCGAAGTCATTCCATGTGATTCGATCATGCGCTGGATTTCGGAAGACGCGTTACTATCGCCCATATTGCTTATTTGCCAAGCTCCGGTGTTTTGAAAATGCATGAGCGCCGTTTCGATCTGTCTCGCTCTAATGCTCTGACAATTGGTTGGCGCCAGATGCACGGAGGTAAATTGACAGGATGCCGTATCGGCGGTTCCGGAAACGGTTAGTGTGAGGTGACGATCGTCTGAAAGAATCCGACCGATGTAATGATCGGGTTCGTTCTCCGAATCTGGCTCACCTAGAAGCAATCCATCTACAGTGATCGATTCCACTTTGATGTTGCTGTCTTCGAGCTTTTGCAGAAGTCGGCTCATGGCATCGGTATGTGCCGCGACGACGAGCACGCTGCTATCGTCTTGGCGTTTGGTGGCGCAGGTTAGTTTTTCCAAATCGACCGGCACAAATTCCTCGAACTCAAACAACGCGGCTTGTTCGCCCGCAGAACCATCAGATATATTCACCTCGCGCACAAGACACCAACTCGTCGGGACAACCAGATGACAGGTTACGACCTCTTGTGAATCTGCTACAATACGTTCGGCAAGCTCTTCGGCAAACGATGCGATGTCCTCTGCGGTCTGCGGCGCAAGCGGTAACGCAACCCGGTATTCGCGCAGCCATTTCAACTCCCACGCCTGACGATCCCGGCCATAAAGAGCCAGAGTCGTGCATGAGTCAGCGAGGCAGAGGATATGACAGTCACGATTCATTAAACTGTTCTCATTCGTTGCGGTTCGCCACTTCGAGTCAAATCTCTAATAAGAGACCTGGTTCCACCACAATTAGCTAAAAGAGTCATCACCTACCCCCGGCGACGGGTTCGCGTCGAAGAGGTTTTGGGTTTCGGGACACTCAACTCGTAGACCTTGTCGCCGCGCCGTAAACTTACAGAGCCTGATGCAATACTCACGATATCGAAAGAGCCTATGCTTGTCCCCTGTTTTCGGACAACCTGCGTTCCCTTGTTTGTCACCAACAGTGCCCACGCCTTTCCGTTTTCGACAAAAGTCGCAAGAAGCCTTGGCAAAGCAACTTGCTTTGGCGCCGGCTCTTTGACTTTTGGCTTTGGCTTGACCTTCGGCTTAATCAGTACCTGTTGCAGATCTCGTTCCCAAATCCCGGCGTATTGATCGAGCGTGCCCTGCGCTAATTCAGTCCGCTGCGAGGATGAGCCAGACGCGGATTTATTGATTGGATGCGTATCACCCGACGAACTGGATACGAAAGCCGTGTCGACGATCAGCCATGCGACGCACGCTATTAGCATCCACTGAAGCAGGCTCCCTGCGCGGAGTGATTGTCGAACCGTGAGCGTCCACATCCTATTTCGCCCCCAGGTAAAGAATGCGTGGTTTGCGATCCACCAGGTCGACGACGCCGTACCAGTGACGCCTGTTGCTCCCGATGCCGGTTACCAGTTCAACGGAGTAAGTATTCCCACGGCCTTGCCAGAACGTGAGTAGATCCGACCAAGTCTTTTTGGTCGACGTTGTGGTTTCGTCGTTATCCTTCAATCGCCAGCGAAAAACCTCTTCGAATTGCGTGGGCGCAATCAATTGATCGAACCAGACATAATTCGGCTGCCCGCGGGTATCACCGGTTTCCAAAATCGGTCTTGGTTTTATGTTCTTAGTCAGCAATCCGTGGGCGCCAGCCAGACTGCGAAGCTGTGCAGCCACGTTCGAGTTGTTTCCTTGCGATGCCAGGTTCAGCTTGCCGCTTTCAGGCGCTGCGGCGCATTCGACTACAACGTCTCCGAATTTGAGCACGGCTTGTCGCTTGTCGTCACGAGGTCGTCCGGATACCGCCTCGCTGCTCTTCAGGTCTATCCATGACGGAAGCGTTCGCAGTGCACTCTCGGCAGCCAATCGATGATCCAGGTCCAAGGCGACTTGATCCGCCCGCAACAGTTCAACCGATGTGAACATAGCGAGACCCACGCCCGTGGTCGCCAGGATCGTCACCAGAAACAGTGACATCACCAGCGCGAATCCACGATTGACCGCGTTTGAACTATTCCGATTTTCGTTCATTTGAGCTTACCGGTTGCGACCGTCGTTTGATCGTGTTGGTACAGTGCGGATCGTTTCTGCCCTATCGTCTCCCGCCCACCTGCACCTAAGCCGTAGTGCTCTGATGACGGGGTTTCCTGCCGATTTGACGATCGGCCCGGCTTGCCATTTTTTATCTGCGAAATACTCGATCGAAACCTCCTGAAGATCTTCTGCGAGCCGCTGTTCGATCGATTGCGATTCCGGTTGGGTCATATCCTTGACGCTACGAACCAAGACTTGGTATCGATCGTCATTGGGATCCCAACGCAGAGAATAGGTCACTTGCGAGGGCATGCGCCTGCGGCTAAAGGCATTCCTCTCAGGTATTTGGGCCAGTGACGCAATCGTAACAAGATGACCGGGGTTTTCCTGGAATCTAAATGCTGGCGCAGTCTTACCCGGTGAGTTCAGCGCTGATCGAACATCGGATTCGAACTGTCGCAGCACCTGCTCGCGCTGCCATTGGCTTAACATCTCCGACTTCAGTGACCGTTCTACCTGCACGCTTTGCACGGCAACAACCCCTGCCGCGCTGACAACCGCGCTGCCAAGACTAAGTGCCAGCATGACCTCCACGAGCGTAAGACCGCGGGATCGGTTCTGCCGACTTTGTGAAACGTCTTTCTGAATCAAGTTATTACCGCGTCCGAGATTCATCATCCAACCAATAAAAAGTGCGTGACCAGGGCTTCTTGCGCCTGTCTGTCGGTGCATAGATCATGACCAGTGACACCTGCTGCGCGGAAACACCCTGCGATACGTCGATTTCCTCGACGGTTCGTCTCCAGGCCCAATGTTCCTGATCCGGTACGGATCCTCGTGCTGCTACTTCCAAAGACGCCTCTTCGAGCGACCACGTTGCGATCAACTCTTTGGCCAAATGCTGCGCGGTCAACTGACGCTTGCTCGATGCAGCGCGGTGGATACTGTTGGACTGCGCGACGAGTAAGGACGTCACCGAACCGCCCACAATAACCACTGCCGCCAACACCTCGACTAGCGTTAGCGCACTCCGTCTTCCAAATGAACTACAGCGATATCGTCGTTTTGGAGATATCTTAATCATTTTCATCGAATCGCAATCGTTCCACACCCGTTAGCCCATCGATGATTAAGCGTCCGCGAGCGCCGTTTCGAGATGACAGGGCTATTGCGTAGCCCATGCCCAAGGCCCCCGGCGAAACGACGATCCCGGATTCTTCATAGCTTTTGTTTGACCGCGCACGCTCACCGATCGCCTTAATCGATCCGATTCCAATTCTGTTATCCAGCCGAAACGCCGCCCCTTTCGACCAGGACCATTTCCGCTCGTTCTTTACCGGCTTCAAGAGCGTGCATGCACCATCAGTCAACCGCATCTTCGTAGGCAAGCCTGTCCGATCGGCGGTTAGCGCTGCCAGTCGATAGCAGGCCCCAATCTGCGTAGAAACCGAGCGCAGCCTTGCCTGGTCAGAAAGACCGTGCAGGTTTACGGTTGCATAGCCGATGGCCACCGTGATCACCGTTACCACGGCCATCAGTTCCAAGAGTGTAAACGCACGCAATCGCTTCACCGATCGTCGCCCTCAAGTTCCCAGCTACGAATATCTTCATTGGCTTCCGTGCCGCCTTCCTGCCCATCGGCGCCGTAGCTGACAATGTCGTAAGTCCCGTTAATTCCCGGATAAACGTAAATGTATTCGTTCCCCCATGGATCCTTGAGATCGTTGGCGAGAATGCCCGAAGCATGTTGTTTGGTCTTTTTCTTCAGGACGGCCAAGCCCTCATCATTGCTGGGGTAGCGATCGTTTTCCAGAAAGAAAAGCGAAAGCCCGTTCTTGATCGTTGCAATTTCGCTCCGTGCGACATTTTGTTTCGCTGTTACGAGATAATCCGTGACGGAAACGGTGACGACGGTAGCCATAACGCCGACGATGACGATCACCACCATCAACTCGACAAGGGTGAATCCACGGCGAAAACGATTAAATTGGATGGACTGGTTCATGGTATAGCTCCTGCTTATTGCATGGCGCGCGTGGCCTCGAGTATTGGCATCATCGTGGCAAAAACGATAAACCCGACGACGGCGGAAAGAATCACGATAAGAACCGGCTCAAGAATCGCCGTGGCTCGCCCGACGGCAATGCGAACCTCAGTGGCATACCCTTCGCGCAATTGGTCGAACATCGCCGGCAACTCGCCGGTGTTTTGGCCAACATGAACAATGTGTGCAACCAACGGCGGAAAAATGCGCGAGCCTCGAAGAGGCGTCGCAATGTCACTTCCACGACGCACCGCGCTTTCCATCTGCGAAAGCTCTGCGTGAAGAACCAGATTGGTCGAAGTCGCCTTCGACAGCTGAATGGCCTCCAAAAAAGTGATCCCTGATTTCAAGAGCAGTGCGATCATCTGCGCGAACTGAGCCACGATGCTCTTGGCTAGCAGTGTGCCCAGTACCGGAGCCTTCAATATAGAAGTTTGAAAAAACAACCGTCCCGGAGGCCAACGCAGCAATGCGCTAACCGCCGTAACCGTGATCGCACCCGACGCCGCCAAAATCATCCAATGGTTTACCAGAAAATCGCTGATGCCCTTCAATAGAACAGTCGTAAGCGGCAATGAACCACCGGACGTTTCAAGCACTGTCAACAATTGTGGGATAACATAGGACATTAGAAACAGCACAACCGCCAAACCCAATACCGATAGGATCATCGGATAGGCCAGGGCTGCCGTTAGCCGAGTGCGCACGGTCTGTCGATCGCGAATAAACACCGCCAATTGGCCCAGCGACTCTTCCATCGTTCCGGCCGATTCGCCAACCTTCACAGCAGCACAAAACACCGCGTCAAACCACGAAGGATGTTCGCGAAGCGCTTCCTCAAAGGTCGTGCCCGAGGATACCTTCTCTCGAATGGTGCGAAGGACCGATGCCAGTTTGACCGGGCGCTGTTCGATCAACACTTCCAGCGATTCAGCCAATGTTACGCCAGCTCGCAGAAGCATGGACAATTCCCGCGCGAAGTCCGCAACCTGCTCCTGACGTTTCGCCTTGCCCAAAACCAGCGCGCGAGCGCGACTGGATCGCGTGCGGGTCTGTGTGAACTCGACGAGCCGCAATCCCTGTTGTCGTAGCACGTCTCGGCCGGACGACGGCGTGTCTGCGGTCAGCATGCCGCTTGCGACATGTCCGGTTGAATCCACGGCTTTGTATGCAAAGTTGGGCATTAGGGCATCGCCTCGGAAACGGTTTACTGCAAAAGGCTCTTAAAGCGTTCTCATTTATCCCGTATCACGATTTCGAATCGATTCACCAACAAAACCGAGGGCCGACCACGACAGTGAATAGAGCTTGCTCTTAGTCCAATTCGCTCATACTCTCATCCGCATACGTCACGCGGGTGACCTCTTCCACACTCGTTTTGCCACCTAATAGTCTCTCAATTCCATCCTGGCGCAGCGTTCTCATGCCATTCTCAATCGCCCGCTGCTTGATCGTGCTCGCTTTGGCTCGGCGCATGATTAACTCGCGTGTCGCATCATCTACGACGAGGAGTTCGAATATGCCGCGCCGACCGTAGTATCCCGTCGATGTACAAGCCGAGCAGCCATTAGGGAACGCGACCATTCTGCTCTCGCATGATGCATCCAGCCTGAGTGAATCAACTGCCGATTTTTCCAACGGCGACTTTTTGCCACACTCAGGGCACACAACGCGCACGAGTCGCTGCGCAACCACGGCAGCCAAACTGCTGGCAACCAAGTAAGGTTCCACACCAAGATCAAGAAGACGCGAGACGGCGCCAGCAGCATCATTAGTATGAAGTGTGCTGAATACCAGGTGACCGGTCATCGAACTCTGGATAGCCATGCGTGCGGTTTCTTCATCTCGAATTTCACCCACCATGATAATGTCGGGGTCTTGGCGCAAGACCGCTCGAAGGCCCGTCGCGAAGGTCATACCCTTTTTTTGCGCAACCTGCGTCTGACTAATGCCCGGCAGTTGGTATTCGATTGGATCCTCGAGTGTCAGGATGTTTTTTTCGGTGCTGTCGAGATGTTGCAACGCCGCGTACAAGGTGGTCGATTTGCCCGAACCCGTGGGCCCGGTTACGAGGATGATGCCGTGCGTGCGCTGAAGAAGTTCACCAAAGCGACCAAGCTCATCGTCCGACATGCCCAGTTCACTCAGTCCATACAATCGGGCTGACTTGTCCAGGAGTCTTAACACCACACGTTCGCCACGGCTTGTCGGTACAATGCTAATGCGCAAATCGACGGATTTTTCGCCGATGGCCACCGACGTTCGCCCATCCTGCGCTATCCGCTTTTCTGCAATGTCCATCCCGCCGATGATCTTGATGCGACTGACGATCTCATCGAGCAGATGACTAGAGATGTCAAGAAAATCATAGAGTACGCCGTCAATTCGGAAGCGTACCTGGGTGTTGGTCGAAGTCGGCTGGATGTGAACGTCACTCGCACGTCGCTTGACGGCTTCAAACAAGACCATATTGACCAGCTTGATGACCGGCGCGCGCGACGCATCATCGAGCAGGTCGGTATCGGTAAGCTTGTCCAACTCGTTCAAAATGGATTTGGCATCGCCGGTCTCAGCCAAAACGCCTTCAAAATCCGACGGCCGGTCGCTGTAGGCATGATTGATGGCCTGGTCAATCACAGAACTAGGGGCCAATTCCAGAAGTATCGGGCGCTGAATCACTGCGCTAACGTGACTGTACAGCGTCAGATCGCCGAGCGTGCTTGTCACCAGGCGAGTGCAGCCGTTGTCCGTTCGCAGCCCCAGCAACCGATGCCGACGAGCGAAACGAATGGGAATTCGCTCAACAAACACGGGGTCGGCTTCCGCCTCGCCGATCTCCGAATGCCAAGGCACGTTCAGTTGGTCAGCGACAAGCTGCTGATACTGATTCTCGTCAAGAAGATTCTGATCCAGCGCACGAGCCGCAAGTGCAAACGGTGATTGCGAACCATGAAGGCAGCCCACGCGAAACGCCTCAATAGCATCAGCCTGGCCGTTTCCCTCTTTGACCAATCGCACAAGAGATTCGACAAAGCCGGACTTGCCTTTGCTCGCTATCGGTGCTGCGACGTCGATCAGCGATTCTACCGCATCCATTGGTACTCGCTTTCCGGGTAATCCCGATTGACGACCTCAGCCCGGTCTAACTCCGACTTCGTGATGAGCTTGAGATCGGCGAACAGGTCGTCACGTAGAACCATCGGCCGAATGAAGGCAAACACGCGTGATTTTGTGCGAATTCTGTCGCTGCTCTGAAATAGCGCGCCAATCACGGGAAGGCGACCAAGCAGTGGCACCTCCGTCACCGAGTCGCTCTCATTCTCGGTAACAAGACCGCCAACCACCACCGTGTGACTGTCAGGAATATCAATGGTTCCGGAAAACGAGTTCGTGGTTCGT
>JAJDEA010000054.1 GCA_029260035.1 Phycisphaerae bacterium | reverse complement strand
CCTCAATGAATTCCAAAGCCATCTCCATCGGCATTTCGCGAGGCGGTTTGAGGACGACGGTCTTGTCGGAAGACGCAGCTCGAACGTTGGTCATCTTCTTGGCTCGGCAGATATTAACCTCCAGGTCATTGTCTCGACAGTGCTCGCCAATAACCTGTCCGTCGTACACCTCTGCCCCAGGTGCCAGAAAGAAGTCGCCACGGTCAGCCAGATTATTCAAAGCGTAAGCCGTGATTCGGCCCGGCTCGTTGGCGATCATGACGCCGTTCTTTCGGCCCGGAATGTCGCCTCGGAAGTACTCATATTCGTAGAAGTTGTGGTGGATGATTGCGGTTCCGTTTGTGGCGGTCAGCATTCGATTGCGCAAGCCGATCAAGCCACGAGCCGGGACGGTGAACTCCATCAATGAAGAGTCGCCGCGTGATTCCATCGTTTTGCAAATGCTGCGGCGCCCGCCCATTAGTTCCATGACGGTTCCAACATGCTGCGAGGGGACTTCGACCACGCAAAGCTCGATCGGCTCGGTTTTCTTACCA
Organism: Phycisphaerae bacterium; assembly: GCA_029260035.1. Taxonomy (GTDB): domain Bacteria; phylum Planctomycetota; class Phycisphaerae; order UBA1845; family UBA1845; genus OFTM303. The sequence continues at coordinate 50,701 of JAJDEA010000054.1, read as the reverse complement.
TTTAGTTCTCGATAAATTACTTTCGGCTTGCCTACAGCAAGCTCAAAACCCTCTCGCCTCATGTTTTCGATGAGGATCGAAAGGTGAAGCATGCCGCGACCGGAAACGAAGAACTCCTCAGGGGTATGTCCAGGCTTCATCTGCAAAGCGACGTTGCTTTGCATTTCCTTTTCCAATCGATCGCGCAAGTGGCGTGACGTCAGGAATTTTCCCGAGCGCCCCGCAAACGGCGAATCATTTACCCGAAAGGTCATATGGAGTGTCGGTTCGTCGACACGAATAATGGGAAGCGGCTTGGGGTTGTCGAGGTCCGCGATCGTATTGCCAATGTCGATTCCCTCGACGCCAACGACTGCGCAGATGTCACCCGCGAGGACTTCCTTCGCTTTTTTTCGTCCAAGCCCGTCAAATATGTAAAGCTCGCTGATTCGCGCTTTCCGCTGTGTGCCGTCGCGATCAAAGACGATCGTATCCTGTCCGACACGAATCGTACCGGCGAAAACACGCCCAATTCCGATACGCCCAACATAGTCGCTGTAGTCCAATGTCGTAATCAACATCTGGAGCGGCGCGTCTGATTGAACCTCCGGTGCAGGAACGTGTTCAAGGATCATGTCGAACAACGCAAATATGTCGTCTGGTCGCTGCGTTGGCTCCAGTGTCGCGAACCCCTGCGTAGCGGAGGCGTATACCGTCGGAAACTCAATGGCTTCATCGTCCGCACCGAGTTCAATAAAGAGATCGAGCACCTCGTCCAGCACACACTCGTGCCTTGCATCGGTTCGATCAATCTTGTTGATGACGACCAATGGCTTTAGGCCATTCTCAAATGCTTTGCGCAATACGAATCGCGTCTGCGGCATAGGTCCTTCAAACGCATCCACGAGCAGCAGGCACCCGTCGGCCATCTTGAGTACGCGTTCGACCTCGCCACCGAAATCCGCGTGCCCCGGCGTATCAATGAGATTGATCTTCGTGCCCTTATAGCTAATGGCAATGTTCTTGGAGAGAATGGTAATGCCACGTTCACGCTCGATGTCATTGGAATCGAGGATACGATCACCATCGAGTTGCGATTCACGAAACTGACCACATTGGCGGAGCATCTGATCGACCAGCGTGGTCTTGCCGTGGTCAACGTGTGCGATGATAGCGATGTTACGAATGCTTACGTTTTTCAAGTTCGTTTCTTTCGATAGGCGCCAGCTCGGGGCAGGTTCGTGCTGTCCCAAGCCAGAGCAGCTTCAATAGCCAATCCAGTTCATTGCCGGGTCAGAGCGGCTTCAATTCTGACATTAGATGATTATGTTTCAGTTTCCGTCTGGTATGGGTGGTTCATGCCCACGTCTCGGTGGTTTTCGCAGATTGACGGATTCACCCGTGAACGCCATGCGAAAACCAAACCTTCAATAACTGAGGCGATACTTGTAGCGTCGCTCGGTCTGGATGGCAACTGACACCTTACTCCGGATTCTGGTTATGGGACAAGCGAGCTATAGCAGTGAACAGTCAAGTCTAGCAGCGAAACGCTCTATTTTTCGAGCAATGAGTGCATTGGAACGCTACATTAGAGTAGTGCTTGCTCAAGTGAATTTGAGACTGATTGTGCGCGTTCGGCACACAATTCCGTGAACAATCCAGATGCCGATCCGGTTTCAGTCCGCTTAAAGTCCGAATACACCTTTGCGAGGCAACGCGATCCAAGCACCATCGTCATACGCCTAGACTGCGGCCCCATAAGAGTACAACCGTTGCAACTTAAAAGGCACGAATGTTCAAGTGGAGCGGCGAACTCTTCCTACGTCCAGGAAGAAGCCTGTTTTCATACGCGCGGCCGAACACTGTTTGCCCGTCCGGGCAACTGCAGCAGCACTCTACACCCGTCGATTCCCATATATAGGCATTAGCGTAAAGCCGACATGCGCTCAGGGTTTGGCCTTAGTCGACCAACGACGGAATGTGTGCAGACAAGGCGCTTTTGTTGAGCCGGACGATGGAGCGTAAACGATTGCCCCTTACCGCGAGGATTATCTTCGTACAAGGAAGTCGTTGTCATTGAATTTCGGCCGCAAATTGAAAGCTTGTACGATGAAATCGTCTAACGATTATCCACTACGTCTTCGAAGCATTCGATTCCATGCTTCGTGGCTTACTGCCTTGTTTTTAGCGCTAGCTCTTGGCAGCGCAGCGATTGCCGATTCTCCAACTGATATCGATGGAGCGAATTCGTCCAACGACTCAGAAGAGAAGTCTGCTGCCTCTAATGACGCTGAACAGGCCGACGACTTCGCCGACTTGAGCATAGAAGAACTCATGGACGTTCAGGTTGTCGTTACGGCGTCACGTCGTGAGCAGAAGATATCGACCGTTCCGTACGCCATCAGTGTGATCACTGCCGACGACATACGAGCATCGGGTGCAAGAAACATTCCCGATGCACTTAGGCTTGTTCCCGGCGTGGATGTCGCGGATTTGTCGTCTGGAAACGCTGCCGTATCTCCGCGTGGCTTCCATGGTTTTATTGCCAGCAACGTCCTGGTACTCGTTGACGGGCGACAGATTTTCGATTCGCTTTTTGGCGGCACGATCTGGGGAGCTTGGCCGTTTCAGTTGGAAGACATTGCTCGAATCGAAGTCATTCGAGGCCCGGGAGGAGTCACTTGGGGAGCCAATGCAGTCAACGGCGTCATCAACATTATCACGAAGGACCCGAGTGATCAATTCGGGTTGACGCTCTCCACAAGTGGCGGCTCGCGCGGAACCGTGAAGCAGTACATTGGTCACGGTTTTCAGGATGACAAACTCCGAATGCGCATTTCTGGCGAATATGAAGCCAGCGATGGGTACAATAAGGGCGGTTCGTTTCTGCGGAACTTTGAGGATGACTACCGCGGCGGTCGGCTCAGCCTGCACGCCGTTTACGAAAAAGATGAAAACAACACATACACATTCTCAGCAGGCAGCGCCATTGTAGATGGCGGTTTCCCGCCGACGCCTCTCGCCGGATTCGGAATGCGCCGAAACTCAGGTCATCATGCATCCTCTCTTTTGTTCAACTGGACGCACAGAATGCCAAACGATGAGCACTTCGACTTCACTGTATTCGTCAACGATTTCTTTGGATCACCTGGGCTACCACAGATTGACTACCGTTATCAGCAGATTGGCCTGCAACTATCTCACACCTATAACACGGATGAAGCACACAAGAGACAATGGGGAATCGATACGCGCGTGGACCTGCTTGACACCAGCAACTCCGACCCATTCTTGCTATCTAAGAACTTTGTCAATACGGGCGTCATCGGGCTTTACCTTCAGGATGAATGGCGATTCGCCGAACGATGGACACTGAACCTGGGCGGCAGAATCGATTACGAGTTCTACGGCGGTTTCCAACCAAGCGTTCGTGCATCACTTGATTACCGGATTTCAGAAAATGCCTCGGTATTTTCGGCTATTTCGCGTTCCTTCCATATGCCGACCGCCGCTGCAAGGTTTCTTAGAATCCCATTACTGAACGGGATATCGCGCGTCACGGCGAATCGGGACGTCGATCCCACGACTCTGCTTGCCTATGAAATCGGGTATCACGGAAGGTTTTTCGATCGATTGGATTTCAGTGCAAACCTTTTCTGGAACCAGTACGATGAAGTGACAACCATTAGTCCTCAAATTGGTCCACCAGGCCTGATACAAAACAGGCTCGATAATCGATCGGGGAATGTTGCGCTGTATGGAGCCGAACTGGAGGCCAAGTATAAGGTTTCTGACAAAGTCACCTTACTCAGCCATTACACCTACCAACAACTGAATTGGGATGTGGCCAAGCCGTTCACTGATCGAGATTTCATTACGCCGCCCAAGCACAAGGCCATGATCGGTGCGCGATACGTCGTCAACGAAGACCTTCGTTTGGCTGCCAATCTGTTTTATGTGGATGCGGTGAAGTCTCCGAACCCAGCTAACCCATTCTTAGCGCGGCGAATCGATCCGTATGTTCGGTTGGACTTAAATGCGGAATATGAATTCTGGGACGATCGAGTGTCACTAACGGTTGGCGTCAAGAATCTGCTTGATTCCAATCATTACGAAGGCGGGTCCCTGTTTTTGAATGATGCCGAAACGCCGCGAATGGCGTTTGCGGAATTACGTTTGAGTATCAAGTGATCAGGCAAACTGGCGTGTCCATCGCTTGGCGATGGTGCCATGTTGGGAAGCAAGTTTCGTGATCGCGAAAACGGATGACTAAAGAGTTCGTTATCATATCGAAGAAATGGATCTTTTTGGCTGGCCTCGCGCTGGCCATCATCACCCCGCTTGCGCGCGCGCAGCAACTCGACCTGGACAAGGCCACGAGAGTGAAAGCGGCCTATATCTTAAACTTCGCGCAATTCGTAACTTGGCCGAAGGCCGAATCAAAACACCCGCGTTCAACAATCACTATTTGCGTTACGGGCGACGAAAAGCTCTTTAACGCATTACGCGCCACCGTCACCCGAAAGAAGATCAAAGGTCAAGAGATTCGCATAATCGACCTCGACCACATAAATACGCAGCTTGATCGCAAACTCACATCGTGCCAAGTCGTTTTCATTGGGTCTACTAGGCACATTGAGACCGAGCGCATTTTAAGTTCTATTCGCAGCCTACCGGTGCTGACCGTTAGCGATAGGCCGAATTTTGCGCGTCGTGGGGGTATGATCGGACTTGTACTGGAGAAAGGCCGATTTGTTTTTGAAATTTCAAGAACGACGTTGACGAACGCAAATCTCCAAGCCAGTTCCAAGCTGCTGAATCTGGCGAAACTGGTGGATCAATAAAAACGACTGACTGAGTTTCGTCGCGTCGAAACGCGGAAACAGCTTTTGCCATGAAGTCACTGCTCCAACATATGACGTTCAAAGACAAGCTGCTCTTGTACGGAACCGTCACCGCAACGACGGCACTCGTTATTTGCTGCGCGATTGTCCTGTTTTTTGAGCGCGTGGAAAACAGAGCTGATCTGGCCAATAACCTGAGCATTCAAGCGGATGTGTTGGGCAACAATGCCGTCGCCGCATTGAAGTTCGACGATAGCGCAGCTGCAGAGGAGTTGTTGCAAGGCCTTGCCGCGGATCGACATGTCATTGAGGCGACGATTCGCCGAACCGATGGTACCCCGCTAGCTCAGTATCAAAGCGCGAATGCTGACCATTCTCTCCAAGTGCCGGGCGATCCAAATGCACTTCAAACATCGCGTTCTCGCTTACGCATAAAGCGTCCCATTATGCTGGACGGCGAAGCCATTGGGTCCGTCCACCTGCAATATGATCCCTCAAACTTGTACAACAGCTTAAAGCGCATGATGGGGTTCATTCTCGCAAGTATTTTCTTTGCGTTGGCTGCTGCTTATTTCATCGCAACGAAATTCCAGGGTGTACTCACTCGACCCATTTCTGCATTGACAGAACTGGCAGCATCGGTTTCCGCCAATAAGGACTATTCCGCACGCGCGATTCGACAATCGAACGACGAACTCGGTACGCTTACCGATGCGTTTAACGTCATGCTTTCTCGAATTCAGGATCGCGATGCCAAGTTGCAACGCACAAACGAGAACCTTGAAAAACGAGTCGAAGAGCGCACTGCAGCTATCGATAGTCAGAACCGACACCTCGTTGCGCTCAGCGAGCTTCAGCGCTTGCTCTTGACATGCCACACGGCCGACCAAGTGGCAAAGGTAATTACGCAGGGACTGCTTGAGTATTTCAATTTCTACACGGTTGAATTGTGGCTCTTGCGGCCTGGTGATCAGTGCGGCGATTGTGAACTATCAGATCATTGCGCGGGTAGTATCGATTGTCTTCAACTTGCCTGGACCGCTCCAGGCACACATTCAATTGACAGTCCTATCTCTCGCGTGCCGATTGGCGCATTCAATATTGGCCAAATCGCACAAGATCAGAGTGAGATGATAACCAATAACATTGCGGAGGATGTTCCCTGTCACGGCCTGGACTGGGTGAACGAACACGGACTGATATCATTTGCCGGGTTCCCGCTTGTCCATGATGGCAAGGTCGAGGGTGTCGTCGCCATGCTCGGGCAGCATGAGATTTCATCCTCGCTGTCAGAGGTGTTTGACTTACTGTCTCATGCGACAGTATCGGCGCTTCTTAGTACGCGACATATTGAGGCAATCGAGAACGCTAAATCTGAATTGCAGTCGCGTGAGGTTCAACTTCGCGAAAAGAACGTCCAACTTCGACAGGCGGCCGATGCTCTTGCGGGCAGCGAAAACCACCTCCGCACTTTACTCGATTCACAACCTGAATGTGTCAAGACCATTGCATCCGACGGTACACTGTTACAAATGAATCCGGCTGGCCTCAAGGTTATCGAAGCGGACTCTCTTGACAGCGTAGTAGGCCTTTCCGTATATGAATTGATTGATGATGAACATCGACAAGCCTTCAAAGAACTGAATGAGGCAGTCTTTAAGGGAGAGTCCGGCATAATCGAGTTTGAAATCCGAGGATTGCGCGGTTCGCGGCGATGGGTGGAGACTCATGCAACACCCCTAAGAGACAGCTCTGGAAATGTCATTGCACACCTCGGAGTGACGCGAGACGTCACTGAACGAAAACGAGAGGAGCGAGAACTTCAAGCAGCAAAAGAGGCTGCAGAAGACGCCAACCGAGCTAAGAGTCAGTTTCTCGCAAACGTTAGCCATGAAATCCGAACGCCAATGAATGGCATTATTGGTATGACAGAGCTTGCATTGGAAAGCGGCTTGGCGCCCGAACAGCGCGAGCAGATGGACGTTGTCTTGAAGTGTTCGACTTCTTTACTGGAGCTGATCAACGACATCCTGGATTTTTCAAAAATTGAAGCCGGCAAGCTCAAACTGGAGACCATTGATTTTGGGTTCTTTGATGCCATTGAAAGTGTGATTGATATTGTCGCACCGTCGGCTGGCAAGAAGAACCTCGAAATCGTGCTGGATATTGCACCCTCCATTCCGCAGGTACTGCGTGGCGATCCGGGACGATTGCGACAAATCCTACTCAATCTTCTCGGAAACGCAGTCAAATTTACGGATCAAGGTGAAGTTGTCGTCAATGCGACCTCGCGAAGTGTGTCCGAATTCCAAGAGGCTGTCACTTTTCGTGTGAAGGATACCGGCATCGGCATACCCAAAGAGCAGCAAAGTGCCATATTTGCGTCCTTTACGCAAGCCGATGGAAGTACGACACGAAAATACGGCGGAACCGGCTTGGGGCTTGCAATCAGTTCCGAGCTGGTCGCGATGATGGGAGGGCAGATCCGCCTTGAAAGCATATTGTCCGAAGGGACAACTTTCAGCTTTGAAGTTATCTTGCAAAAAAGCGATGTTGCGGAATCAACCGCCCTAGATCAGTTTCATCCGCAGCATAAATCAGCAGAGGGGCGCAACTGTAGGATACTCATTGTCGACGACAACCAATCCACCAGGGACGCAATGCGACAACACCTCGTAGCGTGGGGGTTTGAATGCTGTGATGCATCGTCCGTCCAGGAGGGGATTAAGAGATTTGAGGAGCATTTGGAGCTGGCATCGGCGTTTGATATTGTTCTCCTGGACGCACAATTACCACAAAGGGATATTGCTCCCAACAAAGAGGCCTTCCAGCGAGAACCAGACGTAGGGAATCCCAAGATCATTCATTTGGTTCAAGTTGGATTCGATATCAATGAAAGCAGCGAGTCATTCTTTCTGTCAAAGCCGATCAAAACGAAAGAGCTTTGGCGATGCCTCAAGTCGGCACTGGCTAACGAACCCGCGCGCGGCGAGTCAGAAGAATACCAACACCATGATCCAGGTGTTGCCGTGGAAAGCCCGCCGAAGCCTACTGCACATATCTTGATCGTCGAGGATAATCCAACAAATCGGCTCGTTGCCAAGGGGTTGATTAAGAGGCTCGGACACACCGTTACCGAAGCCGAGAATGGCCTTATCGCGTTGGATCGTATGGAGGATGGCCAATTCGACCTCATCTTGATGGACATGCAAATGCCCGAGATGGATGGTTGTGAGGCCTCTCGCAGAATCAGGGCTGTGGACAAATGGCAAGATATTCCCATCATCGCACTAACGGCTAACGCCATGAACGCAGATAAGGATTTGTGCCTCGAATCTGGCATGAACGACTTTATTGCAAAACCTGTCAGTGCCGCAAATCTTGAAGCAATTATCAACAAATGGCTCATGATTGATGAAGTCGCGGCGATTGAAAACTGCAATGATCAAGCACTGATTGATGCGACATGTGGAAACGGCAGCACAGAATCCGGGGAATCGGCCGATCGATCTCAATCGGCTGAGAGTTGTAGTTCTGGCCCAGCAAATTGTGTTCCAAGCGTGGATGCGCTGACGTCGATGCTTGATGACCTCATCGCAGCAACCCGCAAGCAAGAGCTATCGCATTTGTCGAGCTTACTTCAGACCTTCCAAAATACCGCCGCGACGGTAGGCGTGGAATCGATCTGCGATAAATCACACGATTTGGCCAACATTGCTCGGCTCGGGGATTGGGAAGCGATTGAGAAGTCGCTCCAGTTGCTGGCCGAAGTCCTGCATCAAGCGTCAAAGGATGGGGAACCCCTCGCGGAACATTCTCCCGGCGGCTCCAGCAATGGCGATTTCTCGATCGAAAGTACGTTCAACTAGCAGCAGAACAAGCGGAATCCGAATCTAGGTGCGACCCGTAACATATGTTGCCAGTACGTTTGCTCGCGCATCCAACGGCCTCAATCCACCGTCCTCTCGCAGGTCCTTGCAGCCTCTGAGGAATCGACGACACTATAGCAGCGAACGTTAAAGTGTAGCGACGGGTCGCTCTATTATGCGCGTTAATAATGCATAGAAACGCTGTGATAGAATGAAGCTTGCTCTTACGTCGATCTCGCTTAATGGGGTTCGGTGATTGAGACGAACTCTCGAAAAAATCCAAACTAGGTTTGCAGCATTATACAGAGCCAGCTCAAGCAATAAGTGAATGGGATTCGATTTATCTAACCCGAGAAACGATACGCGTCTCGTCTGGCTTGTGGTCTTCGTTGCGCTTCTTTGCTACGCCAATTCCCTTTTGAATGATTTCTGTTACGACTCGGTCGCGATTGTCCAAGAAAACCCCATCGTGAACGAGTCAGGCCAATGGGTTGAGTTGTGGGCCAAAGACCATTGGTACAGAAGTGAGAATGATGTCGCCAAGCGCGACTTGCTGTACCGACCCGTTGCCTTACTCACTTACAAACTGACTCGAAACATCTTCGGCCCTGAGGCCTGGCCTCAGCATCTGATGAACATCGTGCTACACGCAGTCGTTTGTTCACTTGTAGTGCTGTTTGCGCGCCGGATCGACCTAACCGCAATAGCCGCCTTACTTTCCGGGCTGCTCTTTGCTGTGCTCCCGATTCACACCGAAGTCGTCAATGACATCGTCGGACGAGCCGACCTGTTGGCAACGCTTGGCATCCTTCTGACTCTATTGGTCCATCGGCGCTACGTCATTGAGCGCGACGTCAAAAAGCGTTTGCGATGGATGGCAGCCGGAGTACTTTCGGCATTTATGGCCATGGGTGCCAAGGAAAGCGGCATAAGTGTCATACTGCTCGTCGTACTCTTCGATTTATACCTGAGCCGACAGGCAAGCCAGATTCCCTTGATCTTCGTCAAACATCTGTCCTTGGCTATCAAACGCTGCGTCTACCTGCTCGGTCCGACAGCGATCTATTTCAGCCTGCGTTTCCTTGCTTTCGACGGAAAGCTGTTTCAAACGCCGACTGTTTCCAAGACGGTGAACGTTCTGGTCGATGCCTCGCATTGGCATCATTTTCTAGGAACATGTCAACTTGTCGGCATGTATGTATACAAGACCTTTTGGCCCAGCGTGCTCTGCGTCGACTATTCTGTCAATACGATCCACCTGGCCAATTCCCCTATTGAGCCTACGGTCTTGCTCGGAATCGTTACGATTTTGACTTTGTCCATCGCCTCGTACGCCTCATGGAAGAAGGGCCAACTGCTTGTACCATTTTTTGCACTGGCGCTCCTCGTTTCCTATCTGCCCACGTCTAACGTTTTTGTATTGATACAAGTGTTTTTTGCAGAGCGCATTGCATACCTCCCCTCGGTTTGGGGAGTGTTATTGATTGTAATGGCTTTGGTTAAAGTGGTTCCGCGACGTGCTATCGGCATTATTGCAGTAATCGTCTTCGCTGCCATGGTCACCCGCTGCTGGGTCAGGAATTCGGAATGGAAAGATAACGCAACCGTCGCCGAGTCGGCTTTTCGCGATCATCCGACGAGCATATTGACGCTTGAAATGTATGGCAACCATTTATCAAGCCAGGGGCGTCACGATGAAGGAATTGAGCTATTGAAGCGGGCCATCGCGATCGACCCAGGCTTTACGGTTGCCCAGAGAGCGATCGCGGAAGCATACTTGCGAGCGGGCAACCTTCGCAATTCACTCAACCATTGGCAGATTGCCGATCTTCAGTTTCCAGGCCATGCACAGACCCAACGCGCCATCAGTTTTTTGCGCGATTCGCTTGCCAACCAAGTGAGTCCCGAGCTAGGCGCACTGCGAAACTCGGCAGACGATCCGTCTTCGAGCCTACACGAAGAAATGGCCTATGTTCGCAAATTGCTCGCGCTTGCGCAATACGACGAATCGTTGGCACGATTTCGCGAGCGAGAGGATATTTTCAAAAATGACCCCACTTGGCAACGTCAATATGCAGAAACACTTCTTTTCGCGGGCAAGAAAGATGAAGCTGTCGAACGGTATCGACGGTGCGCCGTGATTGATCCAGAGTTCATCCCGGCAAAGATTGAACTCGCGGCTCTGCTGATGGAGCGACAGATTCCCGGCGATCTGGGCGAAGCCCAGCGTTTGTGTGATAGTGCTATTCTATTGGCCCCGGAAGAACCAACGCCCCGTGTGTTGCAGGCTGAGCTGTTTGCCTTGCAGGGAAGGGTCAAAGAAGCAATCACCGCGTATCGCGCCGCTCTGGGGATCGTACCGTTCGATCACCCACAACGAGCCACCTGGCAGGCGAGGCTTACCACGCTCGGGGGGTAAGTCGCCTCATGCCACAATGTCTCACGCCGACTTGCGCGTGACAAGCTCTATCCTGTGTGCCGCCGCTCTGGAGCAGTAGGAATCGAGTTCCCGCAATAAGGAAATCATGTCCCTCGCGTATTTCCATAAATCGCGATGTGTAACCTCGGGCAAAACCGAAATCCCCGCTCCTTGCACAACTCGGCAACCCAAGGCTCTCGCTCGGCTAATTGTTGCTGCTGAGTCCCTTCGGGCATAAGCAAAACACTTGAGGGATCGAACGGACCAAGTTGTGTCAACAATTCGGCAATCTCTTCAATATCCTCGCGCTGCTGAATCACGAATTTGAGTTGGTAATCACCCAATTGCATGAAGTGTTTTATGGTTTCGACATCGAGTCGCTTCGACTCATGCCTTCCTGCCCATTGCCCACCATCGCGTTCGTGTGGCGTCGAGTTGGAAAGTTTTGGGCTTATGCTGGCTAAATCACAGACAACGTTTTTCCAAACAGTCGCAGCCGTTTCGATCGTAACGTGGTAACCCTCTTCCTTGATTCGACGTGTTAATTCTTCAACGCCGGGTGCAATCAAAGGCTCGCCACCGGTCAGGACGACGAACTTCGTTCTGAACCGGGCAATACTGGCAAGGATTTCGTCGATGGAGATTTCGCTGCCTTCCGGCGACCAGGACGTATAAGGCGTGTCACACCAGGTGCATCGCAGGTTACAGCCTGACGTTCGAACGAACACGCTGGGCATGCCAGCTAGTTTCCCTTCGCCCTGAATGCTATGGAAAATCTCGTTTATGTTCATGAGTTAGGCTTAGCGATTCAGTCTGGCCAATAGTTACAAGCCGGATGGCCAACGAAGGCGCTTCTCAAGGTCGTTGGGGGGAGCAAGCAAACGCGATAACTCTGGCGGCAATTCATCGGCTGATCGCAATTCATAGTGTTTTTCTTCATCGAACTGATCCACTTGAGCTGGGCTGCAGCGGCATAGAACAGTCATTGCATTGCGTGAACCAGCTCGCAAGTAAAAATAAGGCCCCATGGGAATCGGGCCATCCTCAATCGTTTTAACGACCACTACATTTTCAGCTTCCAGCAAAGGTCTTTCAATGGAAAAATTTCGCCCCTGCGGAGGCTCTCCAAATTGACTCTTTGCGAGTTGCTCAGCCGATTGCGAAACAAAAATAAGTCGAACATCGTTGCCGTCGCTCAACGATTCTACCGCGATGGGGAAACCATCGCTACCCAGCGTCATATGAATGCCTTGCGTCTGGCGTAAAAAATCAGTCGGTCTCTTGTGCGATGAGTTTTCCGAAAACATCTTCTGTTGTGCCAGTTTGGAGGCATTTGAATAGAACCAGGCGTAGGTGATCTGTGGATACGACGTGTCACCAATTCTGACCTCGCCCGTCGCAACATAAACGGTCGGCGATTCCACCGCGACAGCAAGCTTCCCTTCTGCGATACCTTGGACCGCGCCAAACCGATCGTCTTGCACGCCCCCTTCGCCGATGCCACGCTCGGGCAATTCCTGGACAATAAGCGGAGCCAACGAAAACGCTGTGCGATCATCGTAGCCGCCTGCCGGTTTATAAAAGACCGCATGACGAAAGTTTTCCGCCGTGGACTGCCGAAGTTGAGCGTGCTTTTGAATTGTCACGACTGTCGGCAGGTTGTTCTCCAATTCACGACAGGATGCTAGCGCAAAAAGAAACAATGCCGCAATGAAAATCGATATATGGTGCGAAAATCGGATGGGCTATTTCCCTAAGGCTTAATCTCTGCCTGGTTGCCAATGTGCCCGCAAAAGGGGCACATGGACCATGCCGAGCTCACTAAGTTCTGGTAGTCGGTGCACGAATGAAAGAGACCGATACGACCATTCATTAGAATGCTCTTCGGGTTACTTGGCAAACAGCTCGTCAAACACTTCTTGGTTGAAGCCTACGACAAGCGATCGGCCTCGTACGATAGTGGGGGCGCGAAGATTTCCTGTTGGCCCAAGCATATGTGACAACAACGTCTCATCGTCAGGCCTGTCGTTAGCCATAGAGAATTTGGTCACTGTCTTACCCTTGGCTACAACGATTGAAGTGGCCGCTCCGGCCAGACGCAGCGCATCTGTTTCTCCAAGCTTCGCTTTGGCGTTAACTGTGTCCTTCGCTTCTATATTTTTTTCGGCAAGGTACCCTTGCGCTTTACGGCAGGAATTTCACCCTTCTCGGTGGTAGTACCAGTCAATTTTTGTTGCCATGCAATTGTCCTTTTTGTTCCAACCAGCCGTGTCGATGATCGTCCGGGACTTCGGCGTACGCCTCGACGTAGAAAGTGCCAAGGCATACACATTACGCGTTGGCTGCATTTCGCACTGTAACTTATTCCATCATTTTGCAGCGACGTTGATAATGCAATAGTCGATTTTTCAACATTTCACAAATAAATCACGCGTTCTCCTCGGCAACGCAACCTGGCCAAAAAAACCTTCAATCTCTTGGTTTTAGGCAATCCAGCCGTGATTCAGCACATCAAGTTGCACTCGAATTCACAATGTGGTATACTATAAATACATGGCGCGAACGGATTACGTCATGCAATTCATTATTGCGTTCGCCTTACCGTAGCGTTTGGCTTGGAAACGCAGAACAGGAAACCGATTATGACAGCTGCGGAACCCCATTCAACTCCACATGAAGAATCGAAGGCTTTGAATTCCACAAAGCAGAGTATGGATAAGATCGAAGCCTTGCTCGAAGAAACGGCAAACGAAGGACTCGAGCAATACATGTTTGACGGGTTCGACGAAGGGCTAAAGGTTTTGCATGCACAAGTTCGCCTCCACCATTCGATTGATTGCCTATCGTCTGCCTGTTCGGCATCATCCAAGGAGGATACCCCGATTCCGCCTCGATTCGCAGAAGATGTAAATAGGCTGCACAACGAACATACTACTATTCTCGGAATGCTCGATCGTCTCGTACGATCGGCAGGAGCTATTGCAGATCAACCCATCGAGGATAAAGAAGTATTTGTTATGAAAGTGCGAGAGTTAGTCGCGGTGATTCGACGCCATGAAGCCGAAGAGGATCGCATTCTCTATCTCGCGCTTTGGGGCGACATCGGGGGAGAATGCTAACCGGCCCGCAGATTTCCTAACTGCGATCTCATATCAGGCTAGGTTTTGTGCATAAATAATGGCATTAGCGAGAGACGTGCCATCGTCCCGATCAGCTCTCGTTCAGCAATCCCTTAATCATATTGGCGTGCAATTTGTTGAGTCTTGCAACGGTGAGGCTGGCGTCAGTGAACGCCGAAGCGTCATGATGTATGAGTACCGCAACGCAATGTGCTCCCGCTCCTCGTGCAGCTTCAATACCAACCGGGGCATCCTCAATAACGATACATCGACCTGGAGGCAATGCCAGGCGTTCGGCAGCCATTGAAAAAACCTGCGGATCGGGCTTGCCCCGACTGACGTCGTCTCCGCTTACGATGGCCTTCATTAAGTCACGAACGCCCATCGCGTCCAGAATCAATTCGATGTTCGCCAATGGCCCTGATGATCCGATCGCCATCCTGGCTCCTGATTGGTGCAGGTCGCGAACAAGCTCAACAGCTCCATCCACAATCGGCGGGTCATCTCGAACGATGTTTCGGTAGATTTCTTCTTTCCGCGACGATAGCTCATCCACGCGCGACGCTTCTGTGTCACCGATCAGTTTTGGAACGATGTCACGATTTTGTTGGCCGAACGTTTCGGCGAATTGATCCCGCGTTATACTAACCCCGTTTTCCTCGCCGAGCTTTTGCCAACTCAAGAAATGGGCGTCCGCCGAATCAACAAGAACGCCATCCATATCGAAAATCACGCCAAATGAATCGTCATCCCCCATTTTTACTCGGTCTCCTTTCAGATATTTTTCAAGAAACTGGCCGGCCGCTCGCCGTCAGTGATTTGACTGCGTACCATTTATTTGTGAGAGTCATAGAACTTGCGTTTATTGACTATGGCTGTGTCGAGGAAGTTTCTCAGCAAGAACCAAGTCTCGATCGCCTCAAAAAAATAGATCTTGCTCTAAGAACCAAGGCAACGAATAGCCGACAACGACAATGATGGTAACGAACAAGCTCGACAAGTCCAGCGACGATACAAACAGCGGTGATCACTTACTTCGTTGCTGGTTGATTCTACTGAGTGCAACGTTCTTGCTTTACGCGCTGACCGCCAACCGCGATGCGCAATGGCAGGACTCCGGCTTTTTTATTCTTCGTGCAACCGCGGGAGAAATGCACAATCCGTTCGGCCTCGCTCCGACTCATCCGCTCCATTATTGGCTTAGCCGATTCATGGTCAAGCTCGACTTCTGGCAACCCTCATTTGCGGTTACCCTAATCAGTTCGCTCGCAGCAGCCGTGACCATAAGCAACCTATTCGGCTGTGTCCACGCGATTACCCACTCATTCAAGTCGGCTATGTTTGCAGCCATATCCTTGGCATTTGCGCATACGTTTTGGAAATTAGCCACGGTTGCGGAAGTGTATACGCTGACTACTGCCCTTATGTCGGCTGAACTCTGGTGCCTTATCATTTTCTTACATACGAAGCAGCGTCGGTTCCTTTTGGGTGTTTGTCTTTTCAATGGACTTGGAATCGCCAACAATTTGGCAGCGCTGCTTAATGTTCCGATCCTTGCAGTCATCATCCTTCAATTACTTAGAAGAAAAGATGTCTTAGCACGCGATCTCTTGGCAGGTTTCGGACTCTGGGTGCTTGGCACAGCGCCCTATACGATTCTTGTCTTGCAGGCACTCGCTACGTCGGGCGACTTTGGCGGTACGATCCA
The DNA here is from genome assembly GCA_029260035.1 of Phycisphaerae bacterium. GTDB lineage: Bacteria > Planctomycetota > Phycisphaerae > UBA1845 > UBA1845 > OFTM303. The sequence goes on along the minus strand of JAJDEA010000054.1, from coordinate 34,763 downwards.
CTCAGCCTTCTTTGGCACTGCGTTTGCGGGAAAAGTACTTAGCATTTGGCCTGGATGGAATCGGCTGATTATCTGCTTTGCCTTTATAGGATTATGCTTCCCGAATTTACTCATTCCTCTCTCGCTGATCGGTATCAGAAAAGCCATTGGGCATTCCCAGATGCGCTGGACAACATGGATCATAGCTTGCTTTTTGTTCATTCATGCGCTTTTCGCACTGCGCTACCCTGTTGTCGATCAACACCTCTTTCTCCTCCCGGCGTACATGTATCTCGTGATTTTGGGTGGAATTGGTTTTTCTATATTGACGAAGTCACAACGCGAAAAACTCGTGCGGATCATTCTCGGATTCGCTTGGACACTGGCGTTCATCACACCAGCGATCGTTGCATTCGCCCCGACGATCGCTCGCAAGGCAAATGTCTTAGCCAAAGTTGAACGACACAAACCTTATCGCGATGACTACATTTATCTCTTCGCCCCTTGGTCCGTCGTTGATGATTCTGCTGAGAAAATGAGTGCGCACGCAATTGAACTTGCCGAGCCGAATGGCATCATTCTTGTTGAAGACAACATGGCTTCGTATGCCATTCAATACAAAGTGCTGCAAGAGGGTTTGGAAAAGGTGTCCGTCTTAGTTGAACCTCAGGATGATGCCATTCGCACTGCTACCGAATCGGAGCGCACGATCGTCCTGGTGCCCTTGAACCTGACCGTCCCTCCGCCACCCGTGCCAATGGGACATTGGAAACGCATCGGTGATTTGTACGTGCTCGAACGCGAGCCTGGCTAAAGCTGGCTCAATTCTATTGAAGCGTTCTTATGCACTCATTGCACGAAAAGTAGAGTGAATTGCCGCTACACTTTACCGTTCGCTAATATAACGAGCGTATCAACATCAAGTTCAAGGCCTGAATTGAAGGCGGGCGTCACACTGAAACAACGTTAAACGCATCGCCAATCCATCAGTCGCCTGTCGGATCAGATTCGAGTAAACTTCCGCCGAAACGACATCCCTTCATTCAAGGAGAGACAGTCTTGCCATTTTCCGATATGCAGTCATTTATCAACGATCTTGAATCGCGCGGACAGTTGAAGCGAATCGCCGCAGAAGTCGATCCCATACTCGAGATCAGCGAAATCGCCGACCGAATGTCCAAAGCACCCGCAGCCGGGAACAACCCGCCACCCACAACGGATCCCGTTCACGGCCGACGAGGCGGGCACGCATTGCTGTTTGAAAACGTTGTAGGCTCGGACATTCCCGTCGCGATCAATCTATTCGGCAGCTACGAACGAATGCAGATCGCACTGGGTGTAAACAACTTTGATGAGTTGGCGAATCGTGTACAACAGCTCATCAAGCCTGAGATGCCATCGACGCTTCTCGACAAGATGAAAAAACTGCCACAGCTCGCGAAGCTGGCCAGTTTCGGTCCTAAAGTGGGGAAGCGAGGAATATGCCAACAAGTTGTCAAGACCGATGACGCCAACCTGCTGGAGTTACCCGTGATTCAATGTTGGCCTCATGACGGAGAGCCGGGGTATGGCGGCAAGCCTGCGGACGATCATTCGGGAACGGGCCGATACATTACGTTTGCAGGAATTTATACCAAAGACCCTCACTCCGGCGAGCGAAACGTCGGCATGTACCGTGTGCAAATCTTTGACAAGAAACTCGCAGCCATTCATTGGCACCTGCACCACGACGGCGCCCGGCATTTTCGGGAATACAAGAAGCTTGGCAAGAAGATGCCGCTTGCGATTGTCTTGGGTGGTGAGCCGGTCCTTCCCTACGCAGCTACATGCCCGCTGCCTCCTGATGTAAGCGAGTTGCTCTTTGCAGGCTTTCTTAACGATGGCGGGATCGAACTCGTTCCATGCCAAACAATTCCGCTCGAAGTTCCTGCCAATGCGGAAATTGTCATTGAAGGGTGGGTCGATCTCGAAGAAACATTAATGGAAGGGCCTTTCGGTGACCATACCGGGTTTTACTCATTAGCCGATCGGTACCCGGCGTTTCATGTCACCGCAGTGACCCATCGTAGAGAGGCCGTTTTCCCAGCGACGATTGTCGGCAAGCCTCCCATGGAGGATTATTATCTGGGCAAGGCGACCGAGCGCATATTCCTGCCCTTGCTCAAGATGCTCATCCCGGATGTGTTGGATTATTCACTTCCGATGTTCGGGGCCTTTCACAACTGCGTGTTTGTGAAGATTCGTAAGGAATACGCCATGCAAGCGCGCAAGGTCATTCATAGCATTTGGGGAGCCGGGCAGATGATGTTCACCAAGATGATTATTGTTGTGGACGAGCATGTCGATGTTCACAATGAGCAAGACGTGCTGTTTCACATGGGCGCCAATGTCGACTGGCGACGTGATACTGTCATAGCCGAAGGCCCGTGCGACATTCTCGATCATGCCGCGCCTGAATATGGCACGGGAGCGAAGATCGGCATCGACGCCACGCGCAAAATCCCCGGCGAAGGAACCGTCCGCGAATTCCCTGATGCACTGGACATGTCACCTGAGATCATATCCAAAGTGGACAAGCGCTGGCTTGAGTACGGATTCTGAGGGGGAAACGCCCAGCCCGATTACTTGCGAATAATCCAAAGTTGATTATTGGTTTGAATAATCATCTTTAGTCTTGTTCTTTTCTGGACGTCGAACGCTTTTCCATGTGGCGCGCTATGGCAACTCAATGATTACGCATTTCAGATACGCGTTCACGCAGCCAATCGAGTGTCACGTCTTTCTCGGAAAGCATCGCTGCGATACCATTGGACTCGTCCCGAAGCAGTGCAAGGAGCAAGTGCTGAGGTTCAATCTCCCCAGCTCCAAGCCGATTGGCTGAATCAACCGCAAGGATGAGCGTGTGCCAGAATTTTTGCGACTTGAACGCCTTGGAAAGTTCCTGCTGGTGTACCCACTCGAAGTCGCCGTGGCGCGAATGGGAGACATCATCCGAAACCCCGTCGCTTTCCCCCAGGAGTGACAGTGCTTTTTCGCGCAGTGTAGGCAGGTCAATACCTTGATCCTTCAGCGCGTTTGCAGGAATGCCATCGTCAAACGCGAGTAGGCCCAGAATCATGTGCTCGGTGCCAATGTAACGATGGCCGAATTTTCGCGCCTCCTTGATCGACAAGGAAATGACTTCTTTCATCTCCTTCGTGTGGGCGCGACGACCAACTGTTTCATCATTCTGACCACCCGCCATTCGCTCGCGGACCCCCTCGCGAAGGCGATCGAGATCGACATTGAGGACGCGCAGGGTTTGCGTTGCAACGCTGGTGCCTTCGCCAACCAATCCCAGCATCAAATGGCCTGGTGCGAGATAGCCGTGGTGCATCTTGCTCGCTTCCAGGTTAGCAAGCGCCATAGCATGTCTGGCTCGATCCGAAAAACGTTCCTTCATGGTGTACGATCCTTTTGTCTAAGGATAATGAATGACTTGATGTCCACTGACTCTGACAATTGCTCCCAGGCCGGGAGTGTAGATGGAACCGGGCAAGATCGCAATTGCGCCGCACAAAGAGTATTGCGATCGCTTGAATGGGAGCATTGTCGGGCACGAAGAATGGGGGAGGGAGTGAGGTTGCTGTTTCTTATGAACAGTATGTCCAACCGTTGTTTTGGCTTGACTGCGCTGCGCAAACGGTCGCCTGCCGAATCCACACGGAACATGTAGATTCGGCAGGCGTATTTCAATCAGGAAAAATGATCTGAAATTCGACTGACTACGGTACGGGGCGCTCGGTTGCTGTATCTCCTACTGGCTCATCGACTCCGGGCCCTATGGCATCATCTGCGCTGATCGGCTCCAGAAAGATAGGCCCATCCGAGGAGGACAACGGGAAAAGAAGCTCAAACGCATCCGACGTCATATCGTCAACCGGAGTACCTCGCACGCCACGATCGGTTACAGCGAAGACGTTATCATCAACAAAAACGCCCCTTGTGAAGACTGAATAAAATACGCCGGCATCTTCAAACCGCGTGCTGATTCGGCCTAGTTCCTCGAATCCCTGATCAGCCGAGACACTGAAGACAACCAGCCCTTCGAATCCGCCGGGTACATACGGATCGAGCGAAACAGGCGGCTCTTCAATAACCGGGTCATCATTGTCCACTGAAACGCCGCTATCTGAAGGCGGTGGCGAAGCGTCAGCCGAGTCAGTCGAACCAGCGTCAGTGCCACCCATCTCGTCCTCGACACCTATGACCGCCACGTCGTCGTCAAGGATAACAGGGAAATCGAACCTCTCATAGATTGAAACAGGGAGTGCGACCAATCCTGCTTCCGCAAAATAGGTGAATGCTTTGGGATTATAAAGCGCCTCTGAATAGGCACCAGTTTCTTCGCCCAGTACGGCCAGGTGTGCGAGCGTCGGGTTTTCAAAATCACTCACATCAAAAATGGAAAGTTGCACACCCCTCGACCCAAAGAACCCGTCTTCCGGAATGTATTCGCCAACCGTAAGCAGATGGTTTTCGTCCATCGGCGTGATGAAGGTCGAAAAGCCAGGCACCTTGAGTTCGCCGATAATTCGAGGATTGGTAGCCACCGAAAGATCGAGCGTAAAGAGGGGATCGACTCGTTCGAACGTCACAACGTAGCCTTTGTTTGCGATAAACCGCGCGGATTGAATGGTCTCATTGGGTGCGATGTTCTCGACACTACCAACGACGACCATCTGCTCTTGCGCTTCCTCCATGACGTATACGTTATTGACTGCCGGGCTGCCTGCACCAAAAGCTGAGAATGTCGGGCCTATCGTTGTCGCGACGCGCAAGAATCCTTCGTGCTCACCCATCGAATACTGATTCAGTATTCGCCCCGGCACCGCCCCAGCTGCAACCGGAATCGATCCTGTTTCGTTGTATACGAGCTTGTATATGTCAGTGGTCTCTCGGGTTACGCCTGAGAAATTGTACTGCGTATCCGTCAGGTAGAGGGCTTCTCGCGACGAGTAGATTAGTCCAGGCTCAGCGACTATACCCACAGCACTGCGCGATTTGCTGTCATTAACGTCCACCGTCATGACCGCCACCAATCCGAAACCGTCGGGATCAGTCGGACGATATAGCTCCTCCCAGGTAAGCAATTCCCCGTTCGTAACATTACCTTCGGCGTCGGTATACTCGAATTCAGGTAGCCAAGCGGTCGGCTCGATCGGTTCCTCTACGATTTCCGGGCGTCCGAGCAGCGGAAACACGTCGAAGTAATAATCTTGAAAATTCGCCACCACGAGATGTAACATGCCGTCAATCATTCGGCTGGAATTCTGCGTGCCATCGACTTTGGTCTGCGATATGACCGTCGGATTCGATCGGTCGCTCACATCGATGATCGTAATGATCGTACGGGGTCTGGTATACTCAAACGGTGGTATGCCACCTGGACCCACAATGTCTGCGTCGACAGGCTCTAGGACCGATTCATCGGAGGAGCTTTCTCCTTCCGGCACGACCGCGTCATTTGAACTCACCACACTATCAACACTTCCGTCTGAACCCGTGGTCGCTTGATCGTCGCCAGGCTCAGCCGCGATGTCACCATCGAAGATCGTATCGAAATAAACAAATCCTCCGAACGCCTCAGTGAGTGCGACGACTTTGTCATCATAGAGATACAATTCTCGGCCATATCCTTCCAGCTTCGTCTCGCTAATGAGCGTCAACTCATCCGCTGGCGATATTTTCGCGATGCGAATGATTCCCTCGCTCATGACGTATACATGGGTGCCATCCGTCTTGACGACATCCGCTTCGTCGACGCCAATCTCTTGTGTTGTCGTAGTGGAAAACGAACCATCAGACGCCTGCGCTTCGCCTCCCGTACTCCCTTGATCGACCGCAGTGTTTGGCGAATCCGTTGGCGCGGCCCCAACGCCGCCGATCGCCGCATCTTCCGAAACAGCAGTAACATCATCATCGCGAAGAAACATCCCGCCGGGCGTGGTTACGCTGCCGCCTCGTCCGGAGACTTGCTCGGTCAGATAATCCGCCAGTTCCTCTTCAGAGGCGAATTGTTTGAGTGTCGAATCGCCCGTTTCGCTTCCGTTTGGATCAATTCCGAAAAACGGAAGAAGTACGTCACATCCAGTGGTCAGGAATGCCAGAAGAGTAATTATTGTTAGCCGCTTCATTGCTGAAAATCTCCGTCTTGTTGGGACTATTGCTAGATCAGGGTATTAACCATGGTCGGTTGTGAATACCGCGCGCCCTATATTGACGCTATACGATAGAAGTATCCAATGTCCAAGTGGGCGGTCAAGAGAATTCAGGGCAATGTACCATTTTCTACGGATTACTATGCTCAAATGAAGGGCCAACGCTCCAATAATCTCGACAAAAGTCGAAAAACCCGATTGCGCTGCCAGGATAGCGCTATGTTTGGGGAATGTCTCGGATGCATCCGAATTGCAGCGACTGCTCAAGAATCAAGAATAAGGCTTACGGCAAGCAATCAGCATTTTCAGTATCGAGGATTGCGGTAGGGCGTTTCCTCTTGGAAACCGGCTATTTGCGACCGAATCAGGTTCGCGAGTTCCGGTTGATTGGCGCGCGACGTAAGTTCCAAGGCTTTCTTAGCCGTGATGACCGCCCGATCAAAATCGCCGACTTCAGCTTGCGCAGCAGCCAGCGTCTGCAGGACGCGGGCATTCTCGCCACCCGTCAATGTGTTCGCTTGCTCGGCAAATCGCAGAGCTTCAATGCCGTTTCTGACTGAGTCGTCGCGCGACGTTGCTAGGATATCCGCCAGGGTGTTTGCCAGACTGGCATTCTTCGGCATGTCTGGGACAACCATGCGTAACACGCGCAGCGATTCCGAAACCATGCCGTTGGCCAGGTACAAACCGACCAACTTCAGAGCAGCTTTATCATAGGTAGGGTTTAGGTTTAACGCTTTCTGGAAATGTGTTGCCGCATCGGCTCCTTGCCCCTGCTCAACTTTGGCAATCGCAAAGTTGTAATGGGCTTCGGCGGCGCTATCTTGGACATTCATCGCAAGGTGAAAGGATGCTTCGGCATCCGTCGTCTGACCTAAGCGTGCGTAGGCGATGCCTAGGTTGTTCAAGGCCATTCCATGATCCGACTTGAGTTTGACGGTTTCCTTCAGATGCACGACGGATTCCTTGAAGGACCCCAAACGCAAGAGTGCTACGCCGAGATTGTATCTTGCTTCGACCGAGCTGGCGTCCAGTTCGACCGCTTTCTTGTAATCCACGATCGCTTGAGTCAGGTCGCCTCGCTCAGCCTTGATAACACCCATCTCGAAATATGCACCAGCCAAGTCGGGATCGACACGAAGAGCCTCATCGAAATATCGAAGTGCCTTGTTTTCGTCGCCATTTCTTGCGAAGAGTGAGCCAAGTTTCACAAACAATTCAGCATCCGTCGCGTCTATCATGAGCGCTAATGCGTAGTTTTCCTCTGCATTCTTCAGTTGATCGAGTGCCATATAAGCATCACCGATACTGACGTAGATCGGCCCGTATTCGGGATCGATCGCAGCGGCTTTCTTTAGTTCGTCCAGAGCTTTAGTATGGTTGCCCTCTGCGACGTAAGAAGTCCCCAGCATGTAATGAAAGAAAAACGACCCGGGACTCTCCTTTGCTGCTGACTCAAGAAGTGGTATGGCTCTTGCGTAATCCTCCGCGCTGATATGTTTGCGTGCATCATTCATCTTGGCGACGATATGGTGCATATCTTTGGGGTCGGGAAGACCGCTTGTTAAAAAGTTATCCTTTGTGCTAGCCGATCCTCCCGAGGCATATCCAAGCTCTCGCAGTCTCTTGACAGCTTCGGCATCCAGTTTTGACAACGCTGTTTCAAGGGGCTTCATCTCCTCGTACCGAGCGCGAAGTTTGTTGTCAATACGTTTAGATACCTTGGGATATTCCGAAATCACGTTATTGGTTTCGCCAGAATCTTTCGTACGATCGTAGAGTTCAGGCTTGGTTGTGGAAATATATTTCCACTTTGGCGTCGTGAAAGATCGCTGCTCAGCCCATTGGTATGCCGAATAGACGGCATTACTCTCGGAATAGCACTCCATAGATTCAATTGGGCGACCAGCCACCGCATCTGCGAGCGACGTCGAATTCAATCCGTCGGGATTTGGCCAGCCGAACAGATCGAGTATCGTTGGCATGATACCCGCGATTTCAACCGTTGCGCTGATTCGCTTTCCGTACGCCGCCGCAAGGGGGTGAGCGAAAACCAATGGGACGTGCATGTTTGTTTCGTATACAAAGTTGGTGTGCCCCCTTTCCACATGTTCGCCGAACGATTCGCCGTGATCACCGACAAGCACAACGAGTGTGGTTTTGGCTTTTCCTGCCGATTTCAACCAATCCAGAAGGCGACCGATCTGCGTATCCATGAATGCAATTTCACCGTCGTAGGGTGTTGGAAACGAGTTTTGAAAAGCGGACGGCGGTTGGTAAGGGTCGTGTGGGTCATAATAATGGACCCATGCAAAGAACGGTTCGCCAGCTTCCGCAGTAAGCCATTCCAATGCGCTATCCGTCACGACGTCGGCCAGCCGCTCTTGATGTAGTTTTTCTTCATCCGGAGATTGCGCCCCCATGTCGTCGTCATAGACGTCGAACCCGTGATCGAGTCCAAACTGCGAGTCCAGAACAAATGTCGCCACGAAAGCGCCTGTTCGGTAGCCCTGTTTCTTGAACTCCCCGGCCAATGTTGGGTGACTATGGCTCAGCCGATTCTTGTCGTTCACCCGAATGCCGAGTTCACGCGGGTATCGCCCTGTCATAATCGAAGCATGAGAAGGTAGGGTGAGCGGGACTTGTGAATAGGCTTGCTCAAAGAGCGTCCCGCGGGCAGCAAGGGCATCGATGGCAGGCGTCGAAGCAGGTTCATAGCCATAACACCCGATACGATCCGCGCGCGTCGTATCGACCGAGATCAACAGGACGTTATGTCCTTGTAGTTCGGTATTCGTCTGAGTCTCTGAGTTGCCCCGGTTACAGCCAAAAGCTGAGTGCAACATCAATAGAACGATACCAAAAATGATTCGTTTGATTCGCATCAGATCGAGTTTAGCACGCAGTCTCGAATAGAGCCAACGAATCCCATTCCGCAATTGGCACAGGTCCGTAACTTGGACAGTGGTTGCGTCTCACAAATTCGATCATCGACACAGCGCCCACCGTAAGTACGCTCTTCCATTAGCGCACCTTAGGCTCGACGGACCTTGAGTTTTCGGACTTGTGGGCGTATGCCATCGCCGGTCGCACAGAGCCAGGTTTGCCGGATTCGTGAATCGTTCGGATTCACGAATGAATCAGGTCATCAAGCCCGACAATTCCGGGGCTGGAACTCGACTTGGTTTTCGGACATACTACCCCGCGCTTGACACTGGGACGAACCGGGAAAGTGCTATCAAAAATAAGAATTTGTTGCACCGGGTCGGTCGATAAGAAGAGAACGATTCAAGGAGATCGGCCAAGCCGTTTGGTTTCGATGGCCCGAACGATTGTCATGTTGAAACGCTGCTCGCGTTAGTCGTCGTGTGCTCGAAGGGCACCGGTGCCTGCAGGGCAGCTCAGCCAATGACTCCTCGAAGCGTAACTTAACGAGAAGGAGTCGAATCAAGTGGATATCAGTTTGGAAATACCAGCTACGCACAATCACCAGCCGACGAAGTTGTCCGGGCTGCAAAAAAGCGCCATCGTCTTGGCCGTCATTGCAGTCGGCTTTCTAATGTACAACTCTATGACCGGTCATGGTGGTGGACATGGTGAGCATGGCCATGGCGCGCATGCCCATGCCCCGAGCATCTGGTCCGTCTTGCCATTTGCAGGGCTTCTGATATGCATCGCGGTCCTTCCGCTCATTTCACGAACGGAGCACTGGTGGGAAAGCAATCAGAACCGCTTAATGGTCGCCATGGGGTTTGCTGCAATCGTGCTCGTCTATTACCTCGTTGGGTATGGCAGCGCGAAGGTCGTTTCCGTACTTGAACATGCGGTACTCGCCGAATATATACCGTTTATTGTCCTACTCTTTGCACTGTATGTAATCAGCGGCGGAATCTGCCTGAAAGGCGACCTGGCCGCTCATCCCAGTACCAACACGGCTTTTCTCGCCATTGGTGCTCTCATCGCCAGCTTCGTCGGAACGACCGGTGCAAGCATGTTGCTCATTCGCCCGCTCTTGCAGACCAACAGTGAGCGAAAACGCGTGACACACACTGTCATATTCTTTATTTTCCTCGTTAGCAATATCGGCGGGTGCTTGCTTCCAATCGGTGACCCGCCGCTCTTCCTAGGCTATCTCAAAGGCGTTCCATTCCTTTGGACCGTCGGTTTGTGGCTTCCCTGGATCGTGACGTGTGTCGTTTTGCTCGGCATTTATTTCGTTTGGGATACGTTGGCTTATCGCAAAGAAACACTGCGAGACCTGATTCTCGACGAAACACAACGCATTAAGCTCCACTTGGCTGGAAGCCTCAACCTTCTATGGCTTGCCGGTGTCGTATTGTGTGTGGCACTTATCAAACCAGGCGAAGAATTTCTGGGCTTAGGTTTCAAAGCATTTCCGTTCATGCGAGAATTGTTGATGCTGGGCTTTGTTTTCCTATCCTTGAAATGCACAAACAGCCAAGCACGAGAGGACAACAAGTTCGATTATCATGCTATCCTGGAAGTGGCGGCGCTATTTATCGGAATCTTTATCTGCATGCAGGCCCCGATTGAAATTCTCAACGCCAGCGGGGAGTCGCTAAAGCCTTATCTCAGCTCGCCCTTCCGCTTCTTCTGGGCGACAGGCACTCTGTCGGCATTTCTTGATAACGCTCCGACATATGTAGTCTTCTTCGAAACAGCCAAAACGATGACACCCGCAGGCGCCGATGCCGCCTCAACGCTTACACTGGCGGGCGGTGGGCATATCTACACGAATCTTCTTAGAGGTATCGCTTTGGGGGCCGTGTTCATGGGAGCCATGAGCTATATTGGCAACGGGCCGAACTTCATGGTCAAGAGCATCGCAGAGCAGTCCGGCGTGCGAATGCCCAGCTTCTTTGGCTTCATGGTATACAGTGTGGCCATCCTTGCTCCGTTATTCCTCGTAATAACGTGGATATTCGTTGGGTAAACGAATCATTTCACGTTTCTTGACTTCTTTAAGCGGCTCGGTGAATGCAATTGGCGTATTCCTTGCGCAAATGGTCGCTCTACGTCTGCCGCAATCGGTGGGCAGTTATAGGTCGTTGAAGTGCCGAGTTATCGGCATTTTTCGATTACGTGAATTGCTTCCCAAAGTCCACATAGAAACGCACGCTCTGCGAAGCGACTCTCTATTAAGTAGGCTATCAGATAGGTCGATCCCTACATTAAGGTCTGATCGTGCGCGCCCTTAGTGGCATTGCGCTCAATGTCCACGAGGGATGTGGCTGGCAGTTACCACGCACTCGCCTCGCATTGGGGGATGTCCCGTCAGCATGACGATGGGGAACGTGCGGAAACCAGAGGGCCATGTAATCGCATCACCGGCCAATAAAGATGGCTGAAACCATGAGTTCACGAGAATCCTGGGAATCAATGCTCGATATGGAACTTGGTGGGAGTTCCACAAGCGCGCAGGCTTTAGATCGGGATTCCAGGCCACAACCAGGTTTACACAATAACGCCTCTAGCGAGCCGCTTTCGGGGCGCTCTTTGTCCATCGACGAACTCAGGCTTCAAGTTGTCGATTCCTTGCGTACCGGGATGAGCCTCGATGACGACATTTACGACGAGGCTGGTATCCTCCTATTGGCAGCTGGCTCGTTAATTACGCGCCGGTTCCTGATGCTCCTTCAGAACCGCGGGATAACGCGCGTTCAACTTTGTCCGCCTGGTCAACAACCTATAGAGGTCGATGCTTCATCCGAAGACGTCACGATTGCGACACCCGAACGCACCGCTTTGCCCAGGCCCATAATCGAAGTTGTCGTTCCCGAGAATTACCATACGCCTCAAAGCGAGGAACTCGACGAACAACTGGCGAGCGAGTTACAACGTGAAGTCGCTTACCACCCCGTTCGAGGCTGGCGAAGGCCTCACCTGTCCATCGAAGACCTTAAAGGCCAAGCGCGCCGAGGTGTCGAAAGGCATGCCGCCACGAGCGGTGCGGTAGCTGATCTCTGCGATGTACTGCAAATAGGAAAAGCAGTATCCGCGACCGCACTGCGCAACACGATTACGCAATTCGTCGATATGGCGGCTCAGGATTTCGACCTGCTCCCCACGATCGTAGCGCTTCAGGAATCAAACGATGAGTATCTATACGACCACTGCGTAAATGTTTCGCTTGTCAGCATGGCTGTCGCATCACAGCTTGGACTCGATCGCGAATCGATCACAGTCATTGGCTTGGGCGGAATGTTGCAGGATGTTGGCATGCTCAAAGTGCCGATTTCAATTCGGTCGGCAAATGAAGAGCTAAGTGACGCCGAGTGGCGCGAGATTCAGCGACACCCCCTCTACACGCTGGAAATGCTGGAGAGCCTTCGGGGACTTCCGCACGCCGTTAAGTTTATCGCCTACCAGGCACATGAGCGAATTGACGGAACAGGTTATCCTCGCAAGCGACGTCAGAGGCAGGTGCATGAATTCGCCAAGATCGTCTCGCTCGCAGATATCTACTCAGCCATGACAAGACCGCGTCCCTATCGACCCGCCCACACGCCCTATGAAGCTGCCAAGAAAATTCTCATGGACACAACCAACGGGAAGTTTGACGTCGAACTCGTTCGTGTCTTCCTGGATACCGTCGCTCTGTTCCCGGTGGGCAGCCGTGTCGGACTCAGTAATGGGTGTGATGCACGCGTGCTGCGAGCAAATCCCGGTCTCGCTGCCCGCCCCCTTCTCGAAGAAATCACCTCTGATGGTCATCCAACGGGGCACATCATCGACCTCGCGGAGGACGACTCCCTAAAAGTTGTGCGAGCATACTGACGCAGTGGATTCGGTCAGCCTCTCGTGCCCACCTTGCTACGAAGAATCTCTTAAGTCATAACACAATAAGCGTGCAGAAGATTTGTTGAGTAAGTCAGGCTCATTCTGTGTGACATAGAGTAGGCCTCGACTCACCACTGGTGGCGTAAAAGTCTCATTGGCAGAGAAGAGCCAAGTTCGCGCTATCTCTTTGTACCCATCCGGCGAAAGGTCGAGCCACAGTAAGTGTCCCTTATCGCTTAAGCACAGGAAATAACCATCAGCCCAAATCAGCGAACCATCTCCGATCGAATAACTCACTTTTTTCTTCTCGCCGTTGGACATCACCGTTTCGTTCCATTCCGGCTGTTTTCTCCAAAGCAGTTTGCCGGTCTTCCAATCCAGGCAAACGATCGCCGAATTCCTCTTGCTCGAGCCGTCAACACCATAGAGGTAGCCTTCTCGATGGATCGGTGTCATAAAGTGGCACCCGAGGTCGTTGGTACGCCATACAACCGGATTGTCGCTCGGATTATTCTTCGTCATATCCAACATGACCCCACCCGTTCGATACGATGTTGACAGGAACACATGGTTTTTGACGACCACCGGCGACGAAGCATTTACAGATTCATATCGCTTGCTGCGAAAGGGGAATCGAAAATCGACATGCCCGTTTGCAGGATCAACGGAGAGCAATCCGCCCGTCGGTGGACGGCTGTCTCCTCCCGCAAACACGAGCACGCGCTGCTCCCCTTGTACCGTCATGGGAATGGGGGTCGCATAACTTGCACCCCACTCATCATCTGTTTTCCAGCGCACGCTTCCACTTCTCTTGTCGAACGCGACGACACTAGGCCCGTCTGGCGCGCCGACTTGAACGATCAGCAAATCACCCTGCACGAGCGGCGCGGAGCCAAATCCAAATTGACCTTGCGGTACACTGTACTTGGCCGCGATATCGTGTTTCCATAGGAGATTTCCAGTGGCAAGCTCCAGGCAGTGTAACGCGCCTGTTGCGCCATAAACATAGACCAGATTGCCGTCAATTACAGGGCCGCAACGTGGCCCATTGTTGAAGCCGTAACGGTCCACATAAGCGCTCAGATAAGTGTAGCGCCAGTGCCTTTTGCCGGTTTCGGATTGTAGGCACTCCACGACGTCTTGGTCATCCACACGATGGAAGTAAACGAGCCTATCACCTGACACTGCAGGCGGCGCATAACCGGTCCCCGTTTCCATCTCCCAGACAAGTTTCGGCCCGTCTTGGGGCCAACGCTTCAAGAGTTTCGTTTCGGAGGTTGTTCCATCAAGAGCTGGCCCGAGTAGCGTGGGCCAAGACGACGTCACCGAGTCGTGAGCTAATGGCTTAGCCTTAAAAAGCAGACGAGCCGTCATATTAGCATGTGGACTTAAGGAAGCGTTTTCTTGTAGTTTTGTGTTGCCCTTTTCGATGTCGCCATGCTGCGCGAACGAAGAATTGCAGACTCCAAATAGAGTCAATGCTATGGCTATGCATTGAATGGAAGAACCGACAGGAAATCCTACGCGCCAACGATGGTAATGCATCGTACGCACTCCTTTGATGTTGAAGAATAATCAGCGATGGTTTGTCGAGCGACGGCGAGGCCCCGAAGGTTGCGCTTTTGCTCTGGAGTATCTTTGGTTAGCGGGGGCACTGAGCACGGCCTCACGCTCGATGCGCTGCCAGATTTCCGTCATCAGCTTCCGGTCCAACTGCTGTTGCTCGTTAATCAGCACTTTCATTCTAACGAGCGTGTTCTTTCGGTTGCGCGGTGTTATCAAGAGCGTTACTTTCTTGACCAGAAATTTCTTTTTCGATCGCTGGCTCGCTCGAAGTGCGTGATCTCCGGATTGTCCCGAAATCACTCCCGATGCCTTGTCGGAGTGATTGATGGTCATACCCATGCTGAAAATCGCATTCATTGCCGCACCGTACACTTCTTCGTACGAGGCATCCAATTCGCGCGTTTCCAAAAAGCGTATCTCAGACTGCGTCAAGCGATGCGTACAACCAGTGCCAAGGGAAGTCAGCAAAGCAAGTCCAACGACGAGAATCGCAAACGCTCGAACACGCGATTGTATCTGCATCTTGATCCTGCAAATCGCTCCCGCAAGCCATATCTGTTGTTGATTACATTCAGTGTTCAAGATTATTGATCCCGATGCAAAGGAATTAAAACTTGGTTTGATGGAACCGGTAATCGGATACCACATCGCGTTCATCGAAATAGACCTTCAGCATGACTGTTGTCTCCGATCGGCTGGACGAACCAAAACCAGCCCCGAGATATGCGCCACCGCCGCTCGAACCCCCAGCTGCGCCACCCGCACCACCAATCCCGAATAACCCCCAATTCTGTTTGCTGGAAACTTTGTCGTACACCCACACCTCGTTGCGGTCGCGGATAGTCGTGATATTGGGAGGTCCGAAAACGTCCAGCACTTCGTCTTGAGTTGTTGCGCCGGGATGCAAAAATCGCTTTGCGTTGCCCTGCGTGATACCACTGGGTCGACCTGTCGAGCAACCAGCCGCTATCCCCAGAGCAATCATTGGACAAATAAGCTTGGCATTGCGCATTGCGTCCCCCTTGAGCGTCAAGAATCGATCATGTCTATCCGTTTCGCCTTGCGTACGGCCCTGCAAGTTCATCGCCAGGCCACTAGCTGTGATCTGCGGGAACGAGCAACATCCTGTCGTGTGCCACTGCTATTGAGCAGTGATCTCCAATCGCTCGGAACCGCGAATCGCACTGCTCAAGAGCAGTGGCACACGATCCGACTCTACCGGACCCATTAAATCATCCATGACACAACACTAGGGCCGGCGCCGAGGCCAGCGAGCTTCCAAGCTGAAAACAGCCATGGAATCCACAGTGTCAGAATCGAAGCAGCGATAGCTAAGACAATATTCGGCTAGGAAGCATTCTATTGGCCACAGGAAAGTGCCCAATGTTCCATGCGGACGCGCAAAAATTGCGCGATGGGCCGTTATTCTGGGGACGGCTCATCCCAGGTTTGTGATGTGATACGAGAGCAGGTTCTTTACGCGAGCGCCGGCTCAGGGGCGGCCAACTCAGGTGCTTCGCCGGTAGACAACAAGCCGTCAATCAGCTCGACGAGCTGATCGAGTTGAGGCTTGGTAATCTGAGCGTTGGCGCCAACGGACTCGCATTTCTTCTGGTTGTCCAAGCTGACCAATGAACTGAACACGATGATTGGCAGGTCTTTCAACAACGGAGCTTCACGAATCTGTTTGGTCAAGTGTAATCCATCGATGCGAGGCATTTCAATATCTGTGATCAACAAATCAAAAGTCAATCGCCCGTTCTCTGCAACGTCCGCCTCGAGTTTTTCCCATGCATCCTGACCGTCCATGCATATCGTTAGTTCGGAGTACCCCGCCTTGTGCAGGTTGTTCCCGATCAGCTCACGCATCAAGCGTGAATCTTCCGCGAGCAGGATTTTCGTATCCGCGCGCACAAGATCGGTGTTTATCTTCTTGGCGTTTTCCTCGAACAAATCGATCCCGCCGATTTGAAAGACCAATTGTTCGAAGTCGAGCATGAGCACCAACTCATCACGAATATGCGCGACGGAGGTGAGAGGCGCATCATGCAGACCCTCCATCTCGGGAACAGCCGTGACATCCTGCCAGCTTACTCTGTAGATCTGTTCTACGGTGTCTACAAAGAAGCTCACGCGGACGTCGTTAAATTCCATCACGATAATCTTGCCGACTGTGAAGTCCGGCGTGTGACCTTTTCCCAGACTCCGGCGAAGATCGACCAACGGAATCACGCTTTCGCGCAATTGAAATACACCTACAACATGGGGGTGCGAATCGGGCAATTTCGTCGCAACGACCGGCTCAATGACTTCCCGCACCTTCGCTACGTTTACACCGTAACGTTGGCCGGATAGCGTAAACACAAGAACTTCAAGCTCATTCGTCCCTGCTTCAAGCAGAATGTTCCCTTTAGTCTTCGTTGTCACGGCTTGCTCCTTGTCGATCGACCCAAGAAAATAGATACATCTGTGTATCGACGTTGCAATGACCGCACTTGTGGGCCGTTCGCAAAGGCAAGCGGATTCGAGATATCGGACAACATGGGTGATCCCGACGTCGCAGGCTGAGACACCTCTTCCAACTCTGGTTTATCCCCCGGGTCATTCCGCAATGGGATCAGCAATACGCATGTCATCCGGCGCCCATCCAAACGGCTTGACACGCGACATTGGCGAATCTACCTTCGCCAGTGCTTACTTCGTCTTGCTCGAACCACAGTTATACGACCAGTCTTATGGCCGAGAGCCTATACATTATCGACGGCCATGCCCAGATTTATCGGGCTTATTATGCACCATTTCGCGACCTGACCAGCCCGTCTGGCGAACCCACGCGCGCTACCTATGTTTTTTGCCAGATGCTCTTCAACTTACTGCGCGACCGAAAACCAACGTATGTCGCGATGACCTTGGACGTCAGCGACAAGACCGTTTTTCGTTGCGATATTTTTCCGGAATACAAAGCAAACCGAGACCCGGCGCCGGAAGACCTGCATGTACAAACCGATCGAATCGTATCCATCGTGAAAGCACTGGGCATTCCAATCTTTCGCAAGCCCGGATTCGAAGCAGATGATCTGATGGCAACGATCGTCGATCGACAAGAACAAGATGATCTCGACATTTACATCGTAAGCCGAGACAAAGACCTGGAGCAGCTAATCACGGATCGCGTGTACCTATATGACGCAACGAAAAGCACCGTCCTGAACCCCAGTTCACTATTAGAAACGAAAGGGTATACACCCGACCAGGTGGTGGAAATTCAGACGCTGGCTGGAGACTCCACCGACAACATCCCCGGCGTAAAGGGGGTAGGCGTCAAGACCGCAGCCAAACTCATCAATAAGTACGGCTCGGCTCAGGCTGTCCTCGATCATGCCGAAGACCTGACACCCAAGCAAAGCGAAAATGTCAAAGCCTTTGCCGATCAAATTTCCATCACTCGGCAATTGGTCACGCTCCGCCGCGACGTGCCCTTCGATTTCGACCTGGCTGATTGCAGGACCGGAGACTACGACGTCGAGCCGGTCTTATCATTGTTCGATGAACTTGGGTTTCACCGCCTCAAAGACACATTGGTCGATCTGGCTGGCGATGAAAAGACCCCGGTTGTTGCGACGCCTTCAGCGTCGGACCCCGTAGGTAAATACCATCTGATTGACTCGGCGGAAAAGCTCAGCATGCTGGCGAAAGACCTGGCAGGAGTTTCTCAATTCGCGTTTGATACGGAAACGACGAGCCTGAATCCGATTACCGCCAAGCTCGTGGGTTTGTCTTTTTCGTGGAAAGCGGGCGAAGGTTACTACGTTCCAGTGCAAGCGGCCATGGGAAATGTTGTTTCTAAAGAAGACGTCGCGAACATCCTGCAACCTGTTTTTGAAAACCACTCGATCATTAAGATCGGGCACAACCTCAAATCCGATCTCCTGGTCTTGCGCCAAGTAGGCATTGAAACAAGAGGTGCGCTGTTTGACACGATGGTCGCAAGTTTCCTGCTCGAACCCGACCAGCGATCGCACTCGCTCGATGGATTGGCGCAGATTCACTTTGGCCATCAGATGATCCCCATCTCCGACCTCATCGGAAAAGGGAAGAATCAGCTCACGATGGATCAATTGGACAGCGCCCAAGTCTGCGAATACGCCTCAGAAGACGCGGATTATACATGGCGTCTTTGGGAGTTGTTGGAACCTCGAATTCGAGACAGCCATGTGGCATCTTTGTTTTACGACATAGAAATGCCGTTGGTCGAGGTGCTCACGAAGATGCAGCATGAAGGAACAGCCATTGACACAAAGCTGCTGAGTGACCTCGGCGAAAGCCTTGCAACTCGGCTCGCGGAGCTGGAAGGGAAGGTACACGGACAAGCTGGTCGGCCATTCAATATCGATTCACCCAAACAGTTAGCCGTTGTCTTGTTTGACGAATTAAATCTGCCGGTCATCAAGAAGACCAAAACGAGTCGCAGCACCGACGCCGAAACGCTTCAGGCACTCAAAGAACAGACCGAAAGCCCTATTCCTAATCTAGTGCTTGAGTACCGTGAATTGACGAAACTAAAAGGCACCTATGTCGATACGCTCCCGAAAATGGTCGCCGCCCACACAAACCGAATTCACGCAACGTTTCATCAGACAGGTGCGATTACCGGAAGACTCTCTTCGAGCAATCCTAACCTGCAAAACATTCCGATTCGGACGGAAACGGGCAGGCTTATTCGGCGCGCTTTTATTGCGGGCAAGCCGGCCCACCTTTTACTGAGCGCTGACTATTCGCAAGTGGAGCTTCGATTACTTGCCCACTTCTGCGAGGATGAAACTCTGGTGGATGCGTTCGCGAAGAAGCAAGATATCCACAAGACCGTTGCAGCGCAGGTAAATGGCATTTCCATTGAAGATGTTACCTCGGCCCAGCGAAGCGCCGCCAAGGCGGTCAACTTCGGGATTATTTATGGACAGTCGGCGTTTGGACTCTCGCGTACCATTGGAGTCCCTATCGGAGAGGCGAAGGCGTTTATCGATACCTACTTCTTGCGGTATCCGGGAATCCGCTGGTTCATTGACGAGTGCATTGCGAAGGCGAAGCAGTCCAGCTACGCCGAAACCATCCTGGGACGTAGGCGTCCCATCACCGACCTGCGATCGCGCAATCGCAACCAGGTCTCCATGGCTGAGCGAATCGCGGTCAATACGGTAGTTCAGGGTTCTGCCGCCGACTTAATCAAACGTGCGATGGTCAACATCCATGATCGAATTGCCGCCGACAACCTGAATGCGATGATGCTTATTCAGGTCCATGACGAATTGGTTTTCGAAGTGCCGGAAGATTCTGTGGCCGAAGTCGCCGAGGTAGTCCGCCATGAAATGGAGCACGCGCTCGATTTACGAGTTCCGCTCGTCGTCGATATCGCCTGGGGGAAAAATTGGGCGGAAACGAAGTAGCCGAATTGTGACTCCCGACGAACGGTCCTATCGGAAATCCGACATTTCAAGAACACGGTGGCCGATAGCTCCGACCATAACTCTTTTCCAGGCAAGCACTTAGACAAAGCCCACGCCTTTGACTAACCAAGTGCGTTTCGTCATGTCAATCATATAAGAGGGGCGTTTTCCGCCCAATGATCAAAGGTTTGATTCGACCTTACAAAGTGAAGGGTAGAACATGAAAACTACAAAAAGAACAACATTTGTCATGTCACTGGCAGCCATAGCCATCGCGTGTCCGCTGATTACGACAGCTACCTGCGACCCGGTCTTCGGTACGTTCGAGTTCTTCCGAGACGATGACGATTTTTTCTTTGACGATGGAATCTATTACGAAGATGTGTTCTTCGATGACGTCTACTACGACGACTGTTTCTTCGATTGCTGGTGGTAGGTTGGCGCTGTGTAACTACAGATACGAAATGAGCGCCTGCACTATTTGGGCTTCCACGGTCTCGACAGAACTGGCAGAGAGCATCAAGGACAAGTACCGCTTTGCAAGAATAGAGTTTGTTCTATTCGACCGTGCTGGTCAGTTGGAATGACAATTGTTCGAGGTGCACCGCCAGATCAACAGAGGAAACCGCGACTCTACTCTCCACGCGTAAAGCCACTGGTGCGAATTTGAGAATACAGCCAGCAGACGAACCGTTTCCGGCAACTCGTCGAGTGTCTGAATTTTCAATGAGCTGTCCCGAGTCACCCGCTGGCCAGCCTTTTCCGGGTCATTGTCAAAGACGGCAGCAACGTCAAAACCCTTCTTATAAAAACCCCGAAAAGCCAACAGCGCGCGACCGAGGTTCCCCATGCCCACCAAGACAACATTTGATCGCTTGTCCGTACCGAGTATTCTGCGAATTCGGTGAATTAACTCTGCAGATCGATATCCGACACCTGGATATCCAAATTGACCGAGATAAGCCAGGTCCTTGCGCTTCTGAGACGTTGAGGGCGTCGCCAAGCTCCTTGCTGGAAACGGTTTGTCTTTCATTGGCGTGAAAGGCCTCAAGCTGTCGGAGGTATTGGCTGAGCCGATGAACCGCTGGGGCTGGTATATTTCCCGACTTTCCCATCCCGGTTCGGCGAATTTCAATCTGAAAAAGGGGCCAAAGGCCAATGTGTTCGTTCACCATTTGCATCGCGCGCACTATAAAGTGTGGCAAAAATCAGCGTCAAGCGATCGGATAAACTAAAGTTGACAGACACGGTCAGACTATGGCCGAATGCCCCTGCGCTTGACAGAAAGGGAGCAAAACAGGTACGTTTGCCCGCTTCAATTGGCGGGATGGCATGTGAAGCCGTGATCTTCCACAGCCGTTGGATGGAATCCGCCAAACTGGCACGACAGTGCCTTCGGAAATAACTTCAAGCGCGGACATAAAACGCGATACCTGGAGACCTCGGATGGTCAGAATCAATCTAGCGCAGACGACGTTGATTGCGTGCTGCGCAGCCCTCTTGGCCTCGCCGTCGCATGCTCAGCAAATACCTAGCGACGCTGCAATCGATACAATCCGCGGCCTCGGCAACATTGGGGCATCTGACCAGAGACAAATCCGAGCGTGGGTGTCGGGGCAGGTGGGTCGTCTCGCCCGAGAGCCGGATGAAAATACATGGGAGGCATTTCGAACGTATCGGACCCTCTTCCAATCGCAGCGATCAAACGCTTCCAATTCCGATGCCTTCAACGCACAACTTGCGGCCCAATTCGCCGACGTAGCGAAGGACGAGTTTGCAAAGCCTGCTCTTAAGCCAGAGGCTGCTCGCGTCCTCGCCCGCATCCTAGTGGATTTCGGGGGGATCGATTCACTCCCCGCTGCGCTTGCGGGACTAAAGACGAAGGACGAATCTGCACGGTTCTATTGTGCTAAGGTGATCGTATCCCTTAAGTCTGCCATCGCTGTAGACAAGGATACTGTGACTTTGGTTGTCGCCTCACTCAATGAGGCAGGTTTGATCGAGTCAAGCTCTGTTGTGCTTAGACAGATATACCTTGGTTTAGCTTTGCCTTCACCGCAGACCGGTTCTGTAATTGATGCCTACCTGGCGATTTTTGATCGACAGTTAGAAATGCGTCGTGGTTCTGTCATTGTGGTGGAGCCAGCCGAAATTGATGCGTTCGAGTATTTTCGTGTTGCAGCCGTTTTTGGTGCGCTCAATGCAAGCCAAAAAGCCAAACTTGTTCATGCGGTCGCGACATTCTTGAGACTGGATGCCGAACGATATCAATCCGCCGATCTCTCGCCAGAGGAAATTGCAATTATCGAACATCGCTTGGATGGCGCTGAGGGAGTTCTTGTCTTAGCTCAATCAACCGGTGGTGGATACGTTCGTCGCGAAATGTCCAGCGGCGGGCACGCGACTCGTGCGTCGGTGTTGCAACAAACGTTTCTCTGGGTCGGTGATCCGAATTCCAAAACGCCGGGCGCTCTTAGTAAGGCCCCATGGAATGTTCCCGTTGGAGCGCCATAGCACACCCATCATTCCCGGCGGTGAACATGGCACGCAATGTTGCGATTACATGTTTTTTACTCTTGGGCGCCACGGTTGCGCTCTTCAGGTTGGGTACCGGCGAAACCCGAGCTGATTTTACTTACGTCAATCCCTCCGGCATTCACACGCTCGATCCGGCGCGCATGAGTTGGACCCAGGATTTACGCGTCGCCTTAAACTTGTGGGAAGGGCTGACGTCGTCCGACCCCAAGACCACGGAGCCGATGGCCGGGGCTGCTTTGTTTCCACCCGACATTTCTAACGACGGCAGGACATACACGTTTTCAATCCGAGAAGATTCAATATGGTCCAACAGTGATCCGGTCACCGCTGTGGATTTCATTCGAGGATGGCGGCGAGGCATGGAGCCGGGCACTGCTACCGACTACCAGTTCATGTTCACGGATCATATCGTCGGAGCACAGGAATACGTTCAATGGCGTCATAACGGCGTCACTCTCTTGACTATCTTGAGCCATCTCAAGAATGGCGAGGACATAGATGAGAAGCAGGCGACCGACCTCGGCAAACTCCCGGAGTTTCATCGGCTCGCAAAGCTTTGGATGCCGGAAGGGGCTGCCGGCTCTATCGAGAATAATGACGTACCAAACCCTGCCGAACTCATTCAAAAAATCCGAAAGGCGAAAGTCGATTGGGAGCAGGTCCACCAGTCATTTTTCCAGCGACACGTCGAACAGCTCGACGCTCGTTTCAGCGAAGTCGGTTTTGAAGCCATCGATCACAACACGCTGCGAGTTACGCTAACGCAACCATGCCCGTACTTTCTTGATCTCACCGCCTTTCCAACCTGGCTTCCGTGTCATAAGAGCATTGAAAGGCTGCGCGAGCAATACGCCAAATCACCACTGACCGAGCAAGGCCTTGTTGTGTTCGACCCGCAGTGGACCAAGCCTGGCTATCATCGAAACGACTACCCCGGCCTTATCACAAACGGCGCCTATTCCCTTATCGAGTGGAAATTCAAGCAACGCGCGAGACTACGAGTTAATCCTTATTATCGCGCAGCAAGCGAAATTCCCTGCAAGACCATTGACATGCTAGTCATTGACAACATCAGCGCTTCCATCATGGCATATGAAGCAGGATATGTAGATTTCTTGCCGAGCCTCGCCGTGCCGTATGACCATGAAATAGCTCGACTTGCCGCCACCGGTTTGCGCAACGACTTCAAGAGTTGCCATACGCTTGCTACTTATTTTCTTCAGTTTAACTGTGCGAGCGAGCGCATTCTTGGCAAACCCAATCCGTTTCTCGATCGGCGCGTTCGTAAAGCGTTTGCGATGGCTGTTAACAAACAAGCGATAGTCGAAAATGTCTTGCAGCGAGGCGACCGCATCGCGCATTCGTTTGTCCCGGCGGGTTTAATCAAGGGGTATGAGTCGCCCGCGGGACTGCGATTCGATCCCATTCGTGCACGCACACTTCTTGCCGAAGCGGGGTATGCCGATGCTCGGGACCTGGGTGTTGTGGAGATGCTTTATGTGCCGTCGGATGATAAAATAATTCAGGCGATCGCCCACATGTGGGAGAAAAACCTGGGCGTGCAAGTTAATCTCCGGTGCGAAGAATCGAAGTCATTTGCAGAAGACAAGGCCAATCATCGCTTCATGATCGCGCGAGCCAACTGGTATGCCGACTACTACGATCCTACGACTTTTCTTGATTGTCTTGTGACAGGAAATGGCAACAACGATGCAGGCTATCACAACCTAACGTATGACTTACGGGTTGCTGAAGCAGCCTTGGCGAAGGAGCAGGTTGAACGCATGGCACTATTGAGTCAAGCGGAGTCCATTCTCGTTGAGGAGGATCTTCCGATCATTCCGATCTTGCATTACGCGGAGCTAATCGCCATAAAGCCTTATATCGACGGGCTTCAGCCGAACCCCCGGCTACGATTTTCTTTTCAATATGTGTCTGTGCAGAAATGATAAGATTTGCAACAGGGCGATTGCTTGGTGGCGCGATTACCATCTTCTCGGTCTATACGTTGACCTTTTTGATGGTGATTGCCATTCCAGGCAATCCATTCCAACAATCGCAGCACAGCCTGCCTGCTGAAGTGGAACAGGCTCTCCGCGCGCGCTACAACATGGACAATAATTGGCTGTATTTTTGGGACTTTCTGGGCGATGCTGTTACGCTCGACTTTGGTCCCAGCTTCACCTACAACGACTGGACCTGCAACCAGATTATCGCCGACGCGCTGCCCGTCTCGATGCTGATCGGGTTTCTTGCCATAATCCTGGCAGTATTGATTGGCGTCCCCATCGGTGTTTACGGCGCCGTCAAACGCGGCTCATGGGTTGATTCTGCAAGCCTTGGGGTCATTCTTCTTGGTATATCGATTCCTCCGTTTGTCACTGGCTCAATCCTGCTGCTACTGTTTGGCGTCACGATGAAAGTGCTTCCCATTGGCGGGTGGGGAACAGTGGCCCACTTACCTTTGCCGGCGCTAACACTTTCTCTGCCATTCGCTGCCTACATCGCCAGACTCATGCGGGTTGGGATGCTCGACGACCTTCAAAATGATTTCATTCGCACGGCCATCGCGAAAGGTGTCAGCTCACACTTGGTCATATGGAAGCATGCATTCAAAGTCGCTTTCTTACCGGTGCTGAGTTTCTTAGGCCCCGCTTGTGCGCAGGCTATGACGGGTTCATTTGTTGTGGAAAAGGTGTTTGGCGTGCCGGGGTTGGGGCAGCATTTCGTTAACGCTGCGCTGAACCGCGACGCTGGCTTGGTCTTAAGCACGGTTCTGGCTTTTTCGACTTTGCTGGTTCTCTTCAACATCGCAATCGACCTGCTGTACACGAAACTCGACCCTCGTATATCAGGGGCAGCAGGATGACACGAAAATGTTCAGCAGAGCCATCGCACGCAGTTCATTCCAATTGGCGGAGATTTCGACGAAATCGCATGGCCTTACTCAGCCTTGCCGGTTTTGTTTTCTTTATGCTCGGGGCTATTTTTTCGCTGCCAACTTCCGCTCGCTGGTACAATGTGCAAGCGACCGACATCGCAGTTAGAAGTCAACCATCGCTTGACCCTGTTGTCCCTTTGGAGCGTTTTTTCGACACAAGCGGTGCAAACGCGATACCTTCCCGGCTCGATCAAATCTTGTACCGCATGACATCGCTCTTTGGCCATGACGACCTTGGTCGAAGCCTGACGTATCGTGTTTTGCCGGGCTTTCTGGTTAGCCTTTGTATTGGCCTAGGGGCTGCATTGATGGCAACCATCGTCGGCACATTGTGGGGTTCGATCGCGGCACTTGCAGGGGGGCGAATCGACGCCGTGATGATGCGGATTGTCGATGTCCTTTTCGGCTTGCCGTACATCCTGATGGTCATTCTTCTCAAGGTAGGCCTGACCGAACCGCTCACCGCCATTTTTGGAGGGCAGACGAAGTACGCAGACCTTATCGTGCTGTTCGTCGCGATCGGAGGAGTCAGTTGGTTGACGCTGTCACGAGTCGTGCGAGGCCAGGTTCTCTCGCTAAGGGAGCAACCCTTCATCGAAGCTGCGAGAGCGACCGGTGCCGGGCATTGGCACATTCTGCGAAAACACGTCTTCCCTAACGTTGTTGGTCCGATCGCCGTTTATGCAACCCTCGTCATTCCGCAAGCCATTATGCAGGAATCATTCTTGAGCTTTCTCGGAATTGGCGTCCAACAGCCCATTCCTTCGTTAGGCCGGCTGGCAGCTGATGGCGTGGAAGCGGTGAACGCATTCGTGGGCTATTGGTGGCTGATTGTCTTCCCATGTACGATACTCGTGTTTACTCTGCTGGCTTTGAATTTCATCGGTGATGGATTGCGCGATGCGGTTGATCCGAAGTCCAACGCACCGACTCTCGTATGATGGCAGCTCAGTTCATGGATTCTTCTAAACCGCAAATCGCAAACGAACATGATTTGACTGAAGACATGGACGTTTCCTATCGAGTCGAGCAAGCTCCGCTGCTGGATATTTGCGGGCTAACGGTTTCGATTGAAACGCAGGATGGCGTCATTACGCCGGTCGAAGACGTGGCACTTCGCGTCGCGCGAAAGCAAACGGTCGCACTCGTTGGCGAGAGCGGGTGCGGCAAGAGCATAACAGCGCAGTCGATTCTGAGGCTGCTGCCTCAGCCGCCATTTCGAATGGAAAAGGGAGAAATATTTTTCGCACGGTTAAAAGACACGCCAGCCATAGACCTTCTGAAGACGAACGAACGTACGCTGCGCGAAGTCCGGGGCGGGCAAATTGCGATGGTCTTTCAGGATCCGATGACGTCACTCAATCCAGTCTTCCGCATCGGCGAGCAAATTGTGGAGACGATCGAATTGCATCAAGGTGTGAGCGGTCAAATCGCTCGTGCGCAGGCTATTGAATTGCTTCGAAGGGTCGGGATCGCAAAGCCGGAGCAGCGCGTCGATGCCTATCCGCACGAATTATCCGGCGGAATGCGACAGCGAGCCATGATTGCAATGGCTTTGTCATGCCATCCGAAGCTCTTGATTGCGGATGAACCGACCACTGCGCTCGACGTAACCATTCAGCGGCAAATTCTCGATTTGCTCCGGTCGATACAAATCGAATCCAATATGAGTTTGCTTTTGATTACGCACAATCTGGGCGTCGTCGCAGAAATAGCGGATTATGTTTACGTCATGTATGCAGGCAGAATAGTCGAGCATGGCGATACCACGCAGGTATTGGCCAACCCGATGCACCCCTATACGCAGGGCTTACTTCGCTGCGTTCCAAAGATAAACGAAAAGAGCGGGCGTCTCGACACTATTCCAGGCACCGTTCCTTCGCCGAGTTCCTTTCCCACGGGCTGTCGATTCCACCCGCGATGCGAGCTCACGGCTCGCTTGGCTGCATCCACCGCGAGCGGCGATGGCATTTCGCGCGACTCCGATCGCGATTCGCGAAGCCCATCCAACCTCGAAGCTCAACCCGCGTGCCTCCGTCGTTGCGCTCTTGGCGACGAAACTTCCACGGCTCCGCCATTACGCAAGCTCAACACAGACCATTACGTCGCCTGTTGGGAATCGGAAAATGTGACGCCGTTAGGGAACTCCGCTTCAAACGCTGGCACGGCTGGCTGAATATCACGTCGATCCGAAAGGCGGACTTGATTGGTCATGCCATTTTCGAAACGCTGATCGTCTTGCGCAGGTTTCTGGGTGGCATCTGTGGCGTCAGTAGAATCGCGAGTCGTGCATTCTGACCTCTTGCGGGGGATTAAAGGGGCGATTTCGGTCGTGTGAGATTACGCTGCGAATCCCAAATCTCGAGCCTCGTGCCGACATTCTTCTGTCAGCCCGCCCGCCCGGCGAGATCGCCATGGAATGTGGTGAAACCTCAATAACAGGCCCGCAATCGCGATTTTCGGCCCCTCAGGCGAGCGAGGCCTAATGGCTGTTTTCCCGGGTTGACTTGAATCGCCCAATCCCCGAAACTACTCCGCTAGTAGCACACGCGGTGACTACATCGAGTCTTTTCTTGGTGACACCGTTTGTTTCCAACACGATGTGGGTCCGCTGTGCAAATATTGAAAGATGCGTTAGTTATGCAAGGAGTAGTGAAGTGGTTCAACGGAACGAAGGGTTTTGGATTCATTAGCCCAAGCGATGGAAGTGAGGACGTCTTCGTCCACCACACGGCCATCCAAGGCGACGGGTACAAGACACTTCAGGAGAACGACAAAGTCGAGTTCGAAACCGTTGCTGGCGAAAAAGGGCCAAAGGCAGAGAACGTCCGATTGGCTGACTAGAAGTACATTCGATTTTAACGAATGAGATCCACAGGCCAGCGCCGAAAAGGGTGCTGGCCTTTTTTGTGCGCCAAAGTCTAACGCACTCGGCGCAGCATATAGGTCGGGCCTCGTCTTCCTGTAAGTGTACCCGGCTTCTTTGGGGCGCGGTATCACCCCGTCATTCGGGCTGCCGTAAATTGAAGAGTTCCGATTTGCTGGCGACCCTTCACGACTTGGATTGGCTGGTCTCTTGAACTTGAGGGCAGGTTATGAGTGAAACCGATTTGAAGAACTTATTGGCCAATTGCGAGCACTTGCTTGTTTCTGTTAAGGACGAGTGGTGGTCGCACAAGATCAGTTGTGTCAGGGAGGCCACTGGAAATCGCTTGAGAGAAAGAGAACTGGATGAAATTCTATCTTGGTTTGGAGGCATGGGATCATTCAATGACCTAATCATCTCAGGCCAGAACGGCCATGCGGTTTCCCCCGAAGAAGAAAGCGCAAAAAACAAGCAGTTCAGAGACTATAAGGAACGCATTTACGAAGTAGCCATATCGTTGAAACGATCAGATTCTTAAGTTGGGCTGCGGCGACCAGTCGAGTTGAATAGACAACTGGTTTCTTGAACGCGATTCAATTGACTCAACTTTCAAAACCGGTAAGGTTTAAGCATGGGGGAATCCTGACCTTCAGCCGAGGCAAGGTCGAAGCAGGAGAATAATGGGGGAGTCCATGACGCTTGTTTGGCTAAGCGCCATGATGTTACCTCGAGGGAGTTATTGAATGATGGCAGGAAAGCGGCTTATTGGGGTATGCCTCTGGTTCGTTCTGGCGAGCTTAGGTCCGGGTTGCAGTGAAAAAGATTCGGCCTCTTCTTTGGAAAAGGATTTGGGCAGCGAGGGTCGGATACTTTTGCCGACGCAATCCGCCTGGCTCGATACAACGCTCGGCACCGGCTCTGCAGACTGGGTCCCTTATAAGGAGCCTGGTGCGATGGCTGAAGGCACTTCTGATGAGGACTCGCCGAGTGACGATGACGCCATCAAGGAAGAAATCAGAGCGATTATCGTTGATTACAATGCCGCTGGCGATGAACGTGATATCGAAGGACTGATTGAATACCACGTTGTGGAGGAGGCGGAGAAGATCAGGCCTCTTTTTGAAGCCGCTATTGCCATGCAGGAAACAATGGCCAAGTTGAAAGAGGCCATGAAAGAACAACTGCCCGACGAGTCAGCAAGGATCGATGAGGTTTTTGATGTGAAGCTTGGCCTTGGCAACGAAATCCTGACAGTTGAATCATTGGAGGTTGTTAGCGAGTCGGAGGTCATCGGCACGCTTCCGTCATCCGCGATGACAAAAACTTGTCGCTTTCTTCTTCAGGACGGTGACTGGTACATTCAAACGCCTGATCTGCCTGATCCGAATCTGGTCAAGCCGCAATTGGACATGATGGCGACGCAACTCGATGCCATGATTGCGCAGGTATCTTCAGCAGCGATTGCGGGGCAGGTTTTGTCCCAATTGGAAATAATGGCGGCAGCCATGAAGTCGGCGGCTGATTCCGGTTCGGAAGATGTACCCCCGAGCGAAGAAGAAAACCCATAACGTGTTGTCGATCATGAGCGCCGAACGCAAGTCGAACCGCCATGTCGCTTGCATCTTGACTGCGAGTCGGAAGGGGTTGTTGAAATACTCACTACTCAACACCGTCGATAAGTGGATCATGAGATTTCACCGTGCCAGATTCCATACTGTTAGCGCACAGCCTTGGTGAGGTGCTACTCTACTTGCGGGTTACGCCTTGTGGAAGTTGCGGCGCAGGGTTGATTTTCCCCGGCTCGCCATCGGTGGTTGATCGAATGGCCGTCGAAGTTGAATTCGTGACGTCATGCGCGCAATGTGACGCGCAGAAGGCGGTTCGATTTCGAGTGCCGGAATTGCCCAAAGATCACGAATCTTCGATCGATGGGCCGATTAGCCTGAGTGAAGAGGCTTCCAGCATTCTCGACGTAAGTCAGTGGATAACTTTATGCCATGTCCTGCTTGAAGAAGCTGGCTTGTTAAGTGACAAAGTCCAAGCCAGGAAACGCAAGATTCAAGCCGCGCGCTGCCTCGAAGAGGCGATCAAGTTTTTTGATGAAGTCGACAACGATCTCCCGCCGCCTGACGCGTTTTTCCATGAATCTTCAAAACGTCAATTCAAAGATCGCCCCGAGTTGTTTTCCAAGAGCAAACTTATCGATCTGCGTGCCACGCTCCCGACGGATTCCTCTCGCCGGGGGGGGGCTTCTGAGTAGGCGCAATTCGCGGCATCGAACTGCGCGACACTTTGGCATACTTCGTGCTTGATGGCTTCGACTACCGTTTCCGATCTTGAATCGCTTTCCATTCATCATTTGCCAAGAGACGAATGGGCTGCAAGTAAGATGCCATGAAAACAACGAATGACTCAGTTAGGTTTGGCGCTTTTCAAGAAAGCCATGATCTTATCTTCGTTTTTCTTGATGTCGGATATTTTTCCGACAACACGAATAAAATAAGGACCCCTTGGGAGATCGATAATTGCACCGATGAATCTGTGATTTGGCAGTCCAGCTTTTGTGTGTGCGCCGTGGCCAAGCACGGTGCCTTGAATATCCATAATCGTGAGCTGGATGTCGCCGATTTTCTCTTCGGTAATTTTCGCATTATTCCGCGACGCTTTCTTACCGTCATCAAGTTGTACCTGGCCAACCCAGCGTTCGATGACCTGGTTGTCCATGCCTCGCATTACCGGGAAGCGAGAGATATATGCCTTTGGGGGGTCTTTCTGATCGAGACGATCTGTCAACAGAAGTATGAGCGCCGGGCGACGGTCTCGTTGAGAATTTTCAGGATCGATTATCCAGCCATCTGCGGTTTTCATGTTGATGAAATCTAATCGGAGTGAGTTGCCTTCCAGGGATGCTTTTGGAGATCCGGGGCGCATTGGCAATTCTGGTGGATCAGATTGCAGCGCGCAAGCCTTACTCACGAACGTGAAACCATCATCTGCGCAAAAAGGTCCAGCGAACAAACCCAATTGAACTGCGACGACAAATGCAAGACAAGTAGGCATACCGCAGTGTATTCTTCTCATCATATTCCCTCCTGTGTATTTTCGGTTGGGGCTAGTCGTTATCAGCGACCGATGACGTCAAGATCCTACCACCAACGATTCCAAACCGTCATTATAACGAGAATGCGCACTGTAGTCATTATTCACCGACGGATATTGGACAGTTGCGTTGCAGGTTGAATCAACGACCGCCTGATATATACTCCATCTTGGATGGCAATAACTACGAAATACGCGACCTTGAGGCATGGCGTACGATTCGCCAATGTTTCAGCAGAGTCATAACCTATGCAGCGCTCCGACGATTTCTACCAAGTACTCGGCGTTGGCGCAGGTGCCAGCCAGGATGAAATCAAACGAGCCTATCGTGCGCTGGCCAAGAAGTACCACCCAGACCGCAATCCAGAAGATGCCTCAGCGGAGACGAAATTCAAACAGGTTCAGGAAGCGTACACCGTTTTGCGCGATCCGAAGAAGCGCGGAGAATATGACCAGTATGGGGCAGCCGGTGTGGGTCAATGGCACACAACACCGCAAGGCCAGCGCGTTTACGAATGGGGCGGTGATTCAAATATCAACGCGGAGGATTTGGAAGACCTTATGGGCGCATTTGGCCAAAGCGGGCGGGCCAGCATTTTTGACCAGTTCTTTGGACAGAAGAACCGTTCCGTTCAACCGCCTACCCGAGGTCGCGACGAGATCAAGGAAGTTTCGCTTTCGTTTGAGCAAGCGGCAAACGGCGCCAACATTACGGTTCGACTTCGATCGAAGCAAAATGGAAAAGCAGAGACATTGGATGTGAAGATTCCGCCAGGCGTCGAAGCGGGGCAAAAAATAAGGCTAAGAGGGAGGGGGCATCCGGGCGGTTCCGGCGGGCCAGCGGGGGATCTCTTGTTCGAATGCGCTATTCAGTCTCATCCATATTTCTACCGCAAAGGCCCCGACCTGTACGTTGATGTTCCGGTTTCTGTTGCCGAAGCGACACTCGGTGCAAAGATCGAAGTACCTTCACTCGATGGGAAGACTATGCTGAGCTTGCCGTCGGGAGTCCCGAGCGGAACCAAACTGCGATTAAAGGGCAGAGGCTTGCCGCGTCAAAACGGCAACGGTCAAGGCGATCAATATGTCGTAGTTCAAATCGTGCCATCTAAGTCGTTAACGGAAGAAGAAATGGAGTTCTTCCAGGAACAACTCGACAACCAAGCAACGAATCCCAGGCAAGGCTGTGGATGGCAATGATAGATAGGAACGAAGACAACCAAGCAGTAAGTGAGGATCAAAAGCGATGGCGAATAGGACTTGCCATTCTTGTGCTCGGTGTGGTGTTCGTACTTTGGGCGTGGGGAAGCTGGGCGTATCGCATCTCTCGTGAAGAGCCGGATGATGTGATTGTCGGTTTCACGCAACACCCTGACCCCACGGCTGGCCAGGTTGAATCGGTCAGCCACTTGCAAGGCCTCCCGGTATATATCGGATTGCTCGTCATTACGGTGTTCGTTGGTGGTTATGTTGCCATGTTAATGGCACAAAAAAACCGCAACAAGAAGGATCAGATGCGCAACGATCGGAAAGCGGTGGGTGGCCGTTGGGCGAAATGATAAAGGTCAACTTCGATAGTCACAAACGATCAAATGCAGCGACTAGCCTATGAGCCAGGATACCAAAGTAGCACTCGTATCAGGTGGTGCCAAACGCGTGGGGCGGGCAATTGTGCAGGAGCTTGCGCGGAAGGGCTTTCATGTTGTCATACACTATCAAACTTCACACAACGAGGCGGAATCACTTGCGGGCGAAATTCGCACAACAGGCGTTGAGGGCTTGGTTGTGCGGGGTGATCTGCACAACAACGACGAGTGTCAAGGCATCATAGATTCGACGTTGGATCACTTTGGTCGACTCGACGTTCTGATTAACAACGCCGCATCTTTCTTGACTTCTACACCTGATAACATTGAGGCGTTTGATCCCGTTCTTTGGGGGGACATGCTTCAAGTCAATTTGATTGCCCCCATGGCGCTTTGTTATCACGCAAGAAGGCATCTTGCCGTGACTGGCTCAGGGGTGATCGTCAATCTTTGCGACATCAGCGCGGATAGACCTTGGCCCAACCACCTGGCTTATTGCTGTTCAAAAGCAGGGCTGGTCGCCCTTACGAAGGGGCTGGCGCGATCGCTGGCACCAGCCATTCGAGTCGTCGGGGTTTCGCCCGGAATCGCTGTGTTTCCAGATGGATATGCCGAAGAGACGAAGCAGGCGCTGATCGACAAAGTTCCAATGAAGCGGCCCGGAACGCCGGAGGATATTGCGAAACTTGTAGCGTTCGTGTCTGAGGACGCCACCTATGTGACAGGCGAGATTATTAAAGTAGACGGCGGGAGGCATCTGTCGTAGCTGCTCGGTCACTTGCCACCCGACAAGCGCAATGGGCGTTCGTCTCGTAGCCGAGAAGCATTGCAAAGCCCTCTATCGCCTGCGGCGGAGGAGCGCCAAGCTGCCGAGTGCCAACAGCGAGAGTGTCCCCGGCTCGGGGATGGTGGCAATCCAAGCTTCCTGACGACCGTTGGGGCTTGCTCCCTCTCCAACTATCGTTCTGCCATCGGCTGAAATACTATTGGCCCTCCATAGCTGCCAGCCCGTCATATCCACGCCGAAGTCGTTGCCGAGTAGATCCTTGATAGAACGCATACCATCGTTAGCTGTCCAAATAAACGCTTCATTTCCGGATGTGGAATTGCCCATCCCTACAACTATCGAGCCGTCCGCCGATATGCCCCTGGCTTCGCTCCAAAAGTGCCCTCCGGGCAGG
This sequence comes from Phycisphaerae bacterium, assembly GCA_029260035.1. GTDB lineage: Bacteria > Planctomycetota > Phycisphaerae > UBA1845 > UBA1845 > OFTM303. Next base: position 562 of record JAJDEA010000054.1, on the reverse strand, counting down.
TCGCCGAGTCCGACGATGCCGCCATCTTCCGTCCAACGAAATGCTTCTTGGCCAGATGTGGACAAGCCAAGCCCCACGACGATCGCGCCGTCCGCCGAGGTCGCAAATGCCTCGCTCAAAAAGCTGTCGCCGGGTAGGACGCCGAGTCCGACCATTCCACCATCCTCCGTCCAGCGAAAAGCCTCTGTTCTGCCCAATGCAGACTCGCTTGCCCCCACGATGACCGAACCATCCCTTGACGCGGCACGCGCACGGCTTCCGAAATCCCCACCAGGCAAGCCGCCTAGTCCGACCATGCCATCAGCCGACGTCCAACGGAAGGTCTCACCTCCAGAACCGGAATAGCTTACTCCCACAACGATCGCGCCATTGGCAGCCGTTCCGAACGCTCCGCTACCGAAGCGGTCGGCGGGTAGGGCGCCGAGTCCGACCAAACCGTCACCCGATGTCCAACGAAACGCTTCAGTGCCGGACGCGGAGTGACCAAACCCTACGATGGCTGAGCCATCAGCCGAAATACCCCAAGCCTCACTTCGAAAGGTGCCTCCTGGTAAGTCGCCGA
>JAJDEA010000053.1 GCA_029260035.1 Phycisphaerae bacterium | reverse complement strand
GTCGTATTCGAATTGGGTCGACAAATTCAATCCGCCAGCGTCATCAATTCGCAATGTGGTGCGCCCAAACGGATCATATTCGTACGCCGTATCGATAAAGGTCGCAATCGTGTCTGGATCGAACGATGTGTCCGATTCTGCCGTACGCGTTTTCGTTAGATGACCGTGGTAATAATCGTATTCGGTAAGCCGGAGTGCGTTGGAACTTCCAACCGCCAGCGTATACTCCCGATCCAGTTGGCCGCTTGACGTAAAGTCAGTGATGTGTGTCACACCGCGCGCGTCTATGGTCTGGGTCGTGCGATTCGCCGGGTCATATTCGTAGGTCGTTGTAAGCGGCGATGATCCCGTGGTATCCGCAATCACCTTCGTTCGATTGTCTCGATCATCGTATTCGTAGTTGGAATAAACGTAGCTACCATTCGATTGAAGGCGCCCTTCACGTGTAAGGCGTGTACGGTTGTCGTATTCGAACACGGTTGTCTGTTGCACGCTCCCGCCCTCGACCAGTGTTACTGAGGGCAGAATCTCCTTGGTCAACAAACTATTCGGATCGTACTTGTATTCTGTCGTTCCACCGCGCAAATCAGTCTGCGAGATTACCTGGGTTAATCGGTCGATCACGTCGTATGTGTACTCTGCAGTTACAACCTCTGTGGATCCGTCGAATACGGTTCTCTTGGTCGTCTTGTTCGTCGAATCAACGAAAAATGATGGATTTATGTATGATCTGAACTCCTTTGAATTGGGATGCACTTCTGACGTGTAGGTAAGACTGTCATTAGCATCATAGTCGTATTCATAGTAATAGTTATGGGTGCTTGAACTGCCAAGTGCCGGATTAAGGTCATTGTAGTTGATTACCTTCGTAACAGGACCGTAGATCCCGCCTAGCTCGTCAATGGAAATCTGTGTGCTCGTATTCGTATGGTATTGATAATGCGTAACCGCGTACGGAGACGTATTATATACAGCTTCGTACACTAGCTGCTCAGAAGCGCCATTTGCCTGACGCGAGTGTTTTGTAAGCTTGAGCGTGTTGGGATCACCGGGGATTTGTGCATATTCATATGCGTGCAGCGTGTGGTCGTTGTAGGCATCAATGATACGAGTTACTGAAGCGCCATCGTATTCGTAATGGTAAGAGGAGCAGTTTACACAATCATTATCCCACTTTGTCAGGTTGTAAGACGTGTTGTTGTCATAAATCGACTGCTCGTATCCCAACCTCTTCACATGACCATGGCTCGCTTCGATTTTCGTCAAGAATCCTGTGCCAGTGTCGTCGTACATGAAGTCCAATGAATTGGATGGCGTGTCAGTCTCATACCACTTTGTTGGCCGAGCTGTGCTATCCGCCTCTCCGGTAACGACATCCTGGTACGTCCCGCTTGCATCGAGTTTCTGAATTTTGCGAAGCGCGAGATACTCTACAGCGTCTTCGGTCTGTCCTTCTACAAAAATGTCAACCCAATCCTTGGCATTGCCCTTGCCCTGGGTGCATTCGGTGCGACTCTGCATTATATAGCGGCGGTTGGTTCTGAGATCAGTGGCTGTACCTTTTATTGCCTTGTTGTATTCTGGAGCAGACCATGTCCCACCACACCTATCGCCCTGATCGACATCATCACCCGCGTCACAAGCGCCGCAGTTTTCTTGTAAACAATCCAGGCAAGCTACACCCACATCTTCTTGCACATAGGGGCTCGGCCCGTAGTCTGTCACAAATCCAAGCCCAGGCAGGTTAAACAAGAGATGCGCATCGTCGGCCTGCCAGGAAAAAGAGCTAGCCCGTGCAAACGGTCTCAGCCACTCTGGGAAAAGATAACATCCTGGCTGCCCAGGATTCTCGGGTTCCAACGGATCAGGCAACTCAGACGTTGAACCAGAGGATGATCCTCCACCAGTACCAGCACCGCCGCCAGGTCCAACGCCGCCACCGCCACCAGAACCACCTCCGCCGGAACCACCTCCGCCAGAACCACCTCCGCCAGAACCACCGCCGCCAGAACCACCGCCGCCAGAACCACCGCCACCGGAACCACCGCCACCAGAGCCACCTCCGCCACCGCCACCGCCAGAACCACCTCCGCCAGAACCACCTCCACCGTCGCCGTCGCCGTCGCCGTCGTCTTCACAATCGGTGCATCCGCCTCCATCGTCACCACATTGCTTCGCTCGCAATGCAAATCGCAGAGTAGATTCTTCGGTTCCCGGGATGTTGCAGCTTCCAATACAAATCTGCAATGTGAGGTAGACTTTTTGCCCCGGTTTTAGCTGCTTGTATGCGTCATGACTTGGTTCGACGATTAACCAAAGGCCATTCGAATACCAGTTAAAGTATTGAGTGTCTCCCTGCGCTTCACCGATGAAGCTGGAATAGATAGGCTGGACAAGATTGTAATACCCATCACAAGCGGTGGAGCTGCTCTCGGACTGATTGACGAATCTCGTCACGTACGCGCTGCTTAAGTCGTCGTTGCAGCATCTGGTTTGTTGACCTTCCACAACGACGTACAAGTTAAAATCTTGCACATACGTTCCAGGGTAATGCATAATTCGTGGGTCTTCGCATGCGCTGCTCCACTTGTCGCTGGATTCAATGGAACCTCCCGGAGATATCATGCGCAAGTAGGTGGACGCTGCCATAACGTTTGGCACTCCCACACCCATACCACACAAACAAAAAAGGCAAGTCAAAATGTAGCGCAATGGAAGAGTCGAGGGGCAACACCTGCGCGAGATCCTATGTTCAAACAATAGCTTTCGGTCTTGTGTGAACATGTCCATGGTTTTTCTGGGTGACGTTTTACACATGCGAGGTTCCGTCCATACCTTGGATTCGTTATCCTTCGTTCGTGCTCTCATATTCATCGTCCCGCCTCAATATTGCTTGAAGTCATCTTGAATGAATTAGAATGTTCCACATGTGCAGCCGAGATCGACTATTCTCAATGAGCCATTGACCGCAACTGAATGTCCACCTGTTGAACCTTCACTTGGTTAGGGCCAACTCCAATTCCAGTGTTCCTAACATGAAAACGCGGCAACACGCTCCGCAAAGAAGTTAATGCACTTTCCACACCAATGCGCTCCATGCAATGAAAAGCCCTTGGATGCAAACAGTTCACCGGCGATTTTGAAACGCGATAGCATGGACCACAGTTCGTCGCACAGAATATCGCGCCACTCCCGCGCGATCGCGGGCCGATTTCTTGCGGATCAGTCGGCCCGCATAGCATCACTGTCGGCACGGATAGTGCCGAAGCCAAATGGGCCGGTGCACTGTCATTGCTCACGAAAGCCACACATCGTTGAATCAAAGCGGCCGTGTGTCGAATGGTCGGAGCTTCGACGATGCGAACATCGTCGCACTGTCGCTTGATCGTGCTGTTGATTTCGCGATCTTGAACGCTACCAAAGAGCACCGGTTGAACATCGAACTCTTCGAGAATCCGCTCACACAGTTCAGCAAAACGCTCAATCGGCCATCGCTTGGCGTGCAGATTCTTGTAATTGCTTGAGCCTGCGTGAATTCCGATCAATGGCTTGTCCATTCTTTTGGCAACGCGCTCTGCATAAACGCGGTACGAAGGTTCGATTGGCCCCAAACTGATGTCGGTCGGCTGCCGCTCGCGACTACCTTCGATGCCTGACAGCAGCTTTAGGTTCTCCTCTACGTTGTGCGTCCCCAATATCTGCCTTACGCGAAGAGTCAGAAGCCACCGAAAATACGCTGCGCTCGAGCCGAGCAAATAGTCATGCCCGATCCTTTTCCTGGCTCCGATCATCCAATGGACAACGTTGTACTCCATCCGATTCGCCGGAAACGCAATAACACTCGTATCAAACCGTCTCTTTCGCAACCGCAAGACACACGTCAACGACCTCCACCAGGATTCCCGCTGGAAGTTGTGTTGCAGGACCTCGTCAAATACACCGAGGTCTTTCAAAAGATCCGCCGACTGTGGCCACATCGCCAGCGCGGTGAGATGATCGTGCGGACGCATTGCCCGTAACTGGCGCGCCATAGCGAAGCAAAGAACCGTGTCACCGATCCCGCCAAGCGCGAGTAGCAACGTCTTGTGTTGGTCAGTACTTGGTGCCTTTGCGGATACAGTGCCCCACGACTTGCGAATCCGAGATTCAACGGCCAGATGGAGAATGCTGCGCATGCCACGCCAGACGACTCGTGCGCTCATTTTCGATTTGCCAAGCCTTCGATCCACAAACAGAATGGGCACTTCTTTAACGCTAGCACCTGCAAAGACCGCGCGTTGTGCCATCTCCACTTGAAAACCATAACCGGAGCAAAGCGGCCCCTTGTCTAGAATTCTGATAAGCAAATCCCGTCCCCAGCATCGGAAGCCAGCCGTTGCGTCTCGAACAGGGATCCGCAGCAAGGCGCGCACATAGAAGTTGGCCGCGCGAGATAGAACCCTACGTCGCCAAGGCCATCCCTGCGTTCCTCCGTCGGGACAATATCGTGATCCTATGACAAGATTGTGGCGATCGGCGGATGCCAGTAGCAAAGGGATCACAGCCGGGTCGTGCGAGAAATCGGCATCCATTTGTAGGAAATACCGATATTTCGGGCGGTGAATTCCCCACTTGAATCCTGCAAAATAAGCGGCCCCGAGCCCGTCACTCTCGTTTCGACAAAGCGTATGAATGCGGTTATTCAGTTTGGATAAGGATCGGATCATCGAAGTGGTTCCGTCCGTCGAGCCATCATCGACAAACAGAATCTCTACTCGATCAAATGTCTCGAGGATTCGACTGGCAAGCCGAACGACGTTTGGCGCCTCGTTGAGCGTGGGAATGACGACAAGGACATCAGTTGAGGCCTCATGGGATTCCGCGCTGCTCATCGTTGAGAATGTCGATGGCCGCGTTAAAACAGTAGTCAATGAATTGGATCGTTGCCCGCGCACTTTGCCCCCACAAATCTCACGCCGCCGCGCGGCGCAAAGAAACCACAACACTTACGCTTCAGGTTGTTATGAAGTAGAGCGGGCACTGAGCATTGAGCCCTAATGAGCAGACGAAAGAAGCATACTTCACGGACAGGTGCGTGTCAAGAAAAAAATCCTCTTACGTTCTTGCTTCTTTAGTTGCAGCCCACTACCAGGTTTAGCAGTAGCCGCAAGCTGAATCTCATTCGAGCCAAAGTCAGCCACTTGGTTGGGTGGGAAATTATCCTGCGATGCTGGTCGGGTTGGCAATGTTGACGGCTTCACGAAGCAATAACTCCAGATGAGAAAAGAATTAATGGAATGACTTAGTAGCGATTGATTCAGGACCGATGCCATTTGCTTCGCATACTTGATGCTATTTCTTTCGTACCTAATGAATGTTAGCAACTTATTAATATCTGTGGGAGTCGACAGCCGCGGGATTCCGCTTAACTCGTTTCATGACAAGGCTTTGACCAATTTTTTGATCGCCGAGAACAACGGCACTAGCAATTCAGTCACAAGATTTTACTTGACTTGAAATAGGCGGTTCGTATATGAATGGTTGTTATCTGCCCAGAATGGTATTCAGAGAATCAAAGGAGGGTGAAGATCGACTGGGAGCGCCGTTTCTCACTGATGGACAAAGCGTAGCCTGCCCCCATTGCGACAACAAGTCGCGCATCTTGAAACGCGTCATCGGATCTTAGCAAATCGGATGATTGTCGTGTCGAGTGTGGTGATCTTGCGCATTACGAATGGCGATGTTGAATAAATTGTCAAGGGTCTTACATGTTTTTCAAGACCTTGACACTAACTTGGTCCGCAAAGTGCATGGGGTATTTCCAAATTAGATCAAGCAGCGAGTCCGATTGCCAGAAGTGTCA
>JAJDEA010000052.1 GCA_029260035.1 Phycisphaerae bacterium | reverse complement strand
TGGTGCTTCGCGCTGCTTCTTATTACTGGGCGCGGTCAACTTGGAAACAAGTGTGGCCGCGCCCGGTTCGCTGCGCGAAGCACGCTGGTAATCGTGAATCGAAGGGAGGTTTCGAGTGTACGACGGAGGATAAACATGGGTTGGTGGAAAACGGCAAACGGCGCCGTGATCGGTGACCCGGCCGCGGACTACGTCGAGCAGTTGCAGGCGACGGGACTCGTCCTCGTTGAGCCGGACGATCTGCCTTGGAAGGTGAGGGAACGCCTCGTGGCGCTCTACACCGAAGGCATCGGTCGAACGCCGACGGATGATGACCTGCGCGCGCTGCTTGGCTTCTGCGGCTGAGTCAATTGTTGAAGGTTGGTCGTGCACCAACATGGTTCGATGGCTTTCGGGATTGTGCCGACAAACAATCCCATGTTGTTTGACGCAGTAATGTTGTGCGGAGTGATGGGAAAGAAGCGAGTTGAGTACCGATGCGTTGCCACCTCTATCGAGGGATTCGTGCAGCAGGTTGCTGTGCAGTACCTTCGGCATGGCTACTGGTTCTACGTGGCCGGACAGATTCCGGAAGGCAAGGATCCGGCCGCCGTCGATGCCAAACTCATTAAGAAGTATGGCATCGACGTATCACGCTGGGAACGTGCTCGACGCAAGCGCGACGGCCTGGCCAACATGCAGTACATTCGTCAAGGAAGGTTTTTCCTGCTCATGGCGACGCACGGTGGGCATTCCTTTTTTGATCATGAAAAAGGACAAGCGCGAGATGCCAGGCGCGTCGCGATCAGATACGGTGGCTATTCGATCTCTCATCGCAACGGGCGAGTTAGCGTTCGAATCGCGCCAAACGAGTACGCGCAGCTGAAGGCTCATTTTCTCGAACTGGCATGTTGCCGGCAGCCACGAGCACTCATGTGCGAGTTCGCGCAGATTCAATTCCAGGTGTATGCGCCGATTCGTGTCCAGCTGCTTGCCATCTGGCGATCGGTCAATCAGCTGCGTCGTAGCGGTGGGTTTGAACTCGTCACCATCGACGCCGTTCCGTGGCGGAGACGGATATGCCGCCCCTTCGCTGCGGGGGCGTAAAAAAATACCGGAGATCGGCCGACGGGGCGTGTCAGGCCCGTCGCGACGCGGCGGTGAGCGCAAGATCTTTGGCTTTGCGAGCGCCGCGTCCTTCAAACAAGTGCGGGTAACGCGCCTTGAGCGTTTCCAGCCCCTTTGTGTGCGAGGCTTCGATATTGAGTTGCTCACGGAAAAACTCGTATCGGGCGCGAGCGTCGTTCAGCACATCTGCCCAGCGGCGAACCCAGATTCGCACACCGTTACCTTCAAAGAGACATCCTTCGGGCAAATTGGCAGAAGACGTTTCCTGGATTACGAAATCGTCCAAATCATTGCCTAGGAGTACGAATTCCCATGAGCACTTCGAAGTTTTGAAACGTTCGTCCTTTGCGACCGTGAATGCGTACTTCTTAATCTGCGACGTCTCGTCCTGGCCGAGCCGGTCGCGCGGGCGCTTCAGCTCAACAACAAGATGCTCGAACCCGTCGCGGTCAACCTTTCGGCGTCGATACAGCATGAGGTCCGGGATGCCTCCTTTGCCATCGATCAGCTTAACATCGACGCTTGGTGCGAGTTCTTTGCGGCCTAGGATCTCAAGGTGCTTGCTGAGAACATCTCTCAGACTGTCATCGTCCCCGCCGACCATATACTCTTCCCCAAGCATCCATATTTCATGCACGAGTAGTCGGTGGAGCTGCGTCCGTTCCAACAACTGATTCTTCCAATCCGCGTCGAAGAGAATGTGCTCGAACGCATGGAGAGTATCGAGGCGGTCAGCTACCAGCCTTCCAGCTCGAATCAGGTTGGCGAGCGGCGCTCGATCCAGCAGTTCGGCGAGCGCGTTCTGATCCTCCTCAGGAAGCGAGACGACTTCGCGCAGAATCTTCGTGAGGTTCGACGGATTGCTTTCAAGTGCTTGCTTGATGAGCGCGAGGGTCAGTCGCTTGGCCTGCGCGTCGGACTTCTCAAATGATGGGTGCTGCTCGTTTACCTGAACAGCGATCATGTCGAATACTTCACGCTCCGCTTTGGCGAGCGGGTCGGTCGGTTCGTCCGTGCCGTACGGATAGATCTCCTCGTCCTTCCATTCCTGCACTACTGAAACAGCATCTTCCGCCATCCTGGCACGCACATATTCGCGTAGTCGCTCTTTGGCGGCATTGACGACTCCGGCGACTTCATCGTCGAGCTCCTGCACAACGAAGCGCGCCGATTCGTTCCACTCTCGAGTATTCGGTGTACGTAGATAAGCGGTGTACTCAATGCCCCGCGCATGCACACCAGCCGGTATCTCATGGAATGAGAAACCATTCTCGTCACAGATATGCAGACGTTTGCCATCGGGTTTGAACTTCCACTCAATCACGAGCATGGAAGCGGGGCCTCCCTGGTCGTCGGCCGACAGCACGTCCAGCTCCGTTCGCCGATTGATGACGTCCTCAATTCGAATAGGCCGACTATCCCACACGAGTGACACACCGGGATAGCTAGTCATGTATGCCGCAAACTCTTCGGCTAGCTTGTCACGTACATCGTCCCGTGCAAGCGACTGGTGACCCTTGTCTAGGCCGTCGAGAATCACCCGCGTGCCGGTGCTCTTCGCTTTCGAATCGGCCGGGTCGGTCGCGTCGAAATAATCGGGCTCGTCACGTCGGAGTGTTATCCGGTATTTCCGTATCGTTCCGTCATCACGAAAAGCAGTTTCCCACACGGCAACAGGACTTAGCCCGAGCGCCTTGAATCGCCCTTTTCCCTCTCGGCCGTGATATGCACGGTCATCGGGATTCGTCTGCTTCTGCGCCTTAATTGAGTTACCGATGTTTCCGAAGGCGCGATCGAGTTCAGTCGGCAGGATGCCCGGCCCCCAGTCAATGATGTCCAGGCGGTCTACACCGCTCATGTTATTGAACCGGAGTTTGACCTCGACGCGATTGCCACCCGCATCGAACGCGTTCCAAATCAACTCTTCGATCGCCTTCTGCGGCGATGTGCCTATGAGTCGCTGGACGTGGTCACGCCCTACCTTCACTCGCTTTCGCGTCATTGGGATCCTCCCGCTAACTGCTGGTCCACTTGCCTCGGTCGGGACCACCGGGCGTACTTGCCGAGTTCGACGTTTGTCAATTCCGAGTCAAAGGCCTTCGGATCGAACCCGGCGCCGCACCATTCCTTGTAGGAATCGTGCTCGGAATGATTTGGATCGCAAAGTGCGGCGAGAAACTCCGCGTACCCGTCAATACCACCGACATCTTCGGGCGGGCAGCTTCGTTTTCCATCCATGCAGCCGATGCATGCACGATGGCCCTTCGGAACTTGGCCAATACTCTCAACAGCAAGTTCATGCCGCCACCCATCGCCGAAGTCATATTTGTACGCGAACTTGGCCTTCGCCCGCGAGACAAGATCAGACAGCTTGAACCCAGCTTCCTCTTGCCCATCAACTTCAGGATCCTCCGGCGACTCCGTATATCGCTGGCCGTCTATCTCGAAGCAGTGCAGGTGACATTCCTGCCAACCCATCACGATTTGGATGACGTCGTGTAGCCGGTCAAGAGTAATCCCGCCAGGAACGCAGAAGCGACGCCAAATTGACGGCTTCGTGTCTAACAAGCTGATCTTGATGACGTAGGCGGCCCCGGGCGAATCAGTACAGGTCATCGCAGTTCTCCCTTGAAGTCTCTATCCAGGAGCCATGACGGCCGTGGACACATGTCATCAGGCACTCCCATCAACTGCTTTGTCCAACTTCCGGTGAATCAGTGAGATCGTGGTCAGGATGTCCAGCGCGTCTTGTTCGGTCATCTCCCATTCAATCTTCGCCTCGTGTCCAAGCGGATTGCGAATGGTTCCATAAAGCCCCTTGAGCAGGGCCGCAAAGCCGCGCTGCTCGCCTTTCTCGGTTTCGGTTCGCAACGAGTTGACGGCAACTTTCGGCGGTCCCGCGTTCATGCCGAACGCGGCATCCACGAGCTTTGCGCCGTCGGATGTTTCGCCCGAGAGCTGGCGGACTCGTGATGAGATGCTCTTCATCGCCTCGAAAACCGCGTGGAAGTAGTTGTTCGCGATGATCTCCGCATCGCAGAACCGGATGACCTCGGCGTGGACGTTTCTTCTGCGAAGCTCCTCCTTCAGACGATTCGCCCTCGCTAGGGCGTCATCGAGGTTCGTCGCTTTCCTGGTTCTGCGGACCTTGCCGTCGGTGCCAAGCTCCATGCCCTGGAACGACAAGATAGCGTTCAGAGCCTGCCTTCGCTCCTCGAACCGCTCTGGCTCGTTTGTGAACCCCGCAGGCGCAAGTGCCTCGGTGATAAACATGATGACGTGATTGCCAACTTGGTGCTCATTCTGGAACGTGGCGAGCGCGTTGACGAGCCGTCGCCACTTCGTGCCGGCTGGCTCGATGTCCGGGATGTTGCACTGCCGTAATGTATGGCCTATCTGGGTGCCGGTGAGCCCTCGTTCGGTATCGGCGACGACCTTTGCGATTGCCTCCAGGGTAGCCGCGTCGAACGGTGGGATTCGGTTGCGGGTTGCGACGGCCATCACAGCTTCCCCATGATGGCCTTGTCGAGGATGGCAGGCAGGAGGGCGTCGAGTTCGGCTTCGGTTGGTGTGCTTTCGGAGAGGGCCACGTGTCGCGTATCAATGCCTTGTAGGTCAATCATCTGAAAACCTCGCGCTATGCCTGCTCAAATCCGTGAGATTCGAAGTTCAGTGTCCGGCAGTTCTCGGTGACGGCTCGAACGATGGCATGATCTACTCCTTCAGGGACGTCGGCTTCGATCTCTAACGTAATTCGAACCCTTGCGCCTTTGATACCGGCCAAATGGGCCACGACCTCTTCGGCGATGCGCCCGGCATCCCTTCCAAGGCGTTTCGAGTCGAGAGCAACCGATCCGTAAAACCTGACCTTACCCCGATACCTGTACCAATTCTTAAGATACACATATGCCTCCATGGATGCTAGCGGCGGGCGAAGCGGAGCGAGGTACGAGCGTAGCGTAGCCTGCCGCTAGTCGATTCGTCACCACGGCCTCCGGTGCGGGAGGCCGATAGCCCAAGGCACTGTGCGGCCTGATTTTGTTGTAATAAGTCCGCCATTGCTCGATCAGCACCTTGGCTTCTTTCAACGTGTAGAAGATCTCGCCGTTGAGTAATTCGTCCCGGAGTTTACCATTGAAGCTTTCCACGTAGCCGTTCTCCCAAGGGCTTCCAGGCTCTATGAAAAGGGTCTTGACGCCGACACGATCCATCCATTTGCGCACGACCTTGGCTGTGAATTCCGGGCCATTATCACTACGGATATGTTTCGGAACGCCACGGGTAGCAAACAGCCAAGCCAATCGCTCCAACACGTCATCCGACTTCAGTCGCCGAGCTACGTCAATGGCAAGGCACTCTCGAGTGAACTCGTCAACCAGCGTCAGCATCCGGAACGATCGCTGATCGTGCGTCCGAGCTGTGACGAAATCATAGGCCCATACATGATCCTTGTACGCTGGCCGTAGCCGAACACACGAGCCATCGTTGAACCAGAGTCTTGCTCGTTTGGGTTGTTTCTTAGGCACTTTCAATCCCGCCTGTCTCCAAATCCGCTCCACCCGTTTGTGGTTTACTTGCCACCCGTCACGCCTGAGCATTTCCATGATCCTGGGCGTTCCGTAACGACCGTACATCGCTGCCAATTCAATGATCCGTTGTGTCAACGGCTTCTCGTCATCGCGCTCAAGCGGTAGATACCGCTGTGTAGCGCGAGGTTGACCAAGCACCTTACACGCCCGCCTCTCAGGAACGCCTAATCGATCGATTACCTGTTCGACCGCCTTACGCTTCCGCTGCGGGCTTAGAAGTTTGGGTTGGCAGCCTCTCGAAGAATAGCCTTGTCCAACTCAGCATCAGCCAACAAACGCTTCAGCCGATTGTTCTCTCGCTCAAGCGCCTTCAGACGCTTCGCCTGGGTTACCTTCAAACCGCCGTACTCCCTACGCCATCGGTAGTAAGTCTTGTCGGTGACACCAATCTGCTTGCACACCTGCGGGATCGTCTGACCTTGAGAGATCAGAACATCCGCCTCCCGTAACTTATTGACCACATCCTCTGGTAAATAACGTTTCTTCATGACCATTACCTCCTTAAGATCCAGGCCGAAAACACTACCTTAACGGTGGATCAGTTCCAAGGGGTAAGGTCAGG